>JBAYVY010000064.1:0-12625 GCA_041674345.1 Phycisphaeraceae bacterium
CAAGAGACGCAGAGACACAGCAGAGAGGGACGAAGGCACGAAGTGAGGATGGGGCTGTGACTCTTTCCCTTCGTCCCTCCGTCCCTAAGTCCCTTCGTCCCTTTGTCTCTGTGCCGCTGCGGTTAATTTCTCCATGACATGTGCATCCTTCTTCCGCCCCGCTACAATAATCTCCCCATGACCACGCCCCCCCGCAAGCCCGGCACCGATGACAGCTCCATCAAGGAGACGCTTCAGTCGATCACCGTCGCGTTCATTCTGGCGTTCGTGTTCCGCGCGTTCGTCGTCGAGGCGTTCGTCATCCCCACCGGCTCGATGGCGCCGACGCTGCTGGGCAAGCATGTCAAGTTCACCTGCCCCGAATGCGGATACCGTTTCACCGGCGGGCCGCGCGATTATCCGGGGAATAACTCGTCGAATGAACCGTTGCCCATTCAGGGACGCCAGTCGTGGCGCGACCGGAAAACCGGCGCGCGGTTCGAGCGAACCGAGCCGCTGTCGGCCCACTGTCCGATGTGCGACTATCCGATCACGAAGGACTGGGCGCGACTGGACGCCGGTGACCGCATTCTGGTGTTGAAATACATTTACGCATTCAGCGAGCCGCGCCGGTGGGACGTGGTGGTGTTCCGCCCGCCGGACAACCCCGGCATCAATTACATCAAACGTCTGGTCGGTTTGCCCGACGAGTGGCTTCGCATCATTCGCGGCAATGTTTTCACCTCGACGGATCAGGGCCAAAGCTGGCACATTCAGCGCAAGCCGGTGAAGGTGCAACAGGCGGTGTGGCAGCCGGTGTATCACAGCGCCTTTGAGCCGCTGGACGACGGGCAATCGCTCAATCGCCGGTCGGTGTGGACCACCCCCTGGCAGCCGGTGAATGCGGAAAACTGGGCGGCGGAAAACCGCGGGCGGACCCTGACGTTCCATCCGGCCGCGGCGGATCGGCAAGGGGATGAATCGGGGACGAATGTTCCGGGGGCGGGCGTCCTGCGATTCGATTTCGAGCGTCATCCCTGGGCGACGAAGGATTACTCGGCTTACAACAATCTGGCCATTTACTCGCTGCGCGATTCGCCGGTGTTCGTGGAAGACATGCGTGTCGGCCTCACCGTGCTGCCCCACGCGACCGGCGGCGAGGTGACGTTGCACATCGGCGGCGAACTGCTGGATTACCAGGGCGCGATCCGCCCCGATGGTTCAATCGAACTTCGCATCGCGCCAGGCGGCGCCAAACGAACCGAACGGACCTGGACCACCGTGGCGCAAGCCCCCGGCCAGCCGCTGGCCGCCGATCAGACGCACCGCGTGGAATTGTGGTGCGTGGATCAATCGGCCCAGTTGTGGGTGGACGGCGAGATGGCGCTGAAGTACGACATTCCCGTCGCGGACCAGACCGATGACCAATCGCCCTTCGTGTTGAGCGTGCGAACCCTGCTGGCACACAACGAGATCGGCGAACCGCCCCGCATCAGCGTCACCCTCGGCGGCGCGGCGATGGATGTCAGAGACATCGACCTGGACCGCGATCTGTATTACACCAATCCCACCCATGAATCGACCTCGCTGGCGACGTACGACAACGTCGCCAAGCTGGCGGACAACGAGTTCTTCTGTCTCGGAGACAACAGCCCGGCCAGCGCCGACGGACGACGCTGGAAATCCGTGAACGACTGGGTCACCTACCACACCCGATTCGACCATCACCACCTCGGCCCCGAAGGCGAAGAACTTCCGGGGGTGGGCAACGGCATCGTGCCCCGCCGGTTGATGATCGGCCGGGCGTTCTTCGTCTATTGGCCCGCCCCCGATCGCCTGTCCCCCAACGACCGGCTCTGGATGCCCAACTTCGGCGATCTACGGTTCATTCATTGAAGTCGGAGGAAAGTCGGAAGTCGGAAGTATTTTATACACGGCTCTTTACTTCCCACTTCCCACTTCCGCCTTCCCACTTTCCTCCCACTTCCCACTTTCTTTTGTCGGGTTATCCACAATCAGTCCCCATCCGTCGGCTTCCTTGAAACCGCGATTATTTCCGGTTTCACTCCCTAACGGGCATTTTCGGGGGCAGCCCAGCCGGTTCCGAAAAAATCACGTTTCTTCCCCCCATTCTCCGCCATCGCACACCCAAACCTCCCCGCCTTCCCCATTTCATCTCCGCCTGAAAATCGTATCTATTGCTCCATTTACAATCCGTTACCCCCCGCCAATCCCGCTATGCACACTTTTTCCACACCCGCGTCGCCCCGCCTGGCCCCTCCCCAAGGGCGACCGCATTCTCCGTGGATCGGACGGGAAACGGACAGGAATTAACCACAGAGATGGCACAGAGGCACAGAGGCACAGAGAAAGAAATTTGGAAATGGATTTCGCTCTGTCTTTTACCCTCTGTGTCTGTGCCGCTGTGGTTCATTTTTTCTCTGCGCCGCTTGCGGTGAATCAAAAAGAGAGAATGCGGTGGCCCTGCCGCCGCCTCCGTTTTCACACCCTTCGCCCTTCCATCCTTCGGCCCGGCAAGCTATCATGGCCGCTCGCTTTGGGAAGCGTTCCAAGTTCAAGGTTCAAAGTTTGCGGAAGCGGGTACACCTTTGAACCTTCAACTTTGAACCTTGAACTTTGAACTTTTTCGCCTCACGGACCATTCGCCATGACCCTTTCCGCCCAGCTTTTCGTTTCACTCTGCATCGTCATCGTGCTGCCCAATCTCTTCCTCGGCGTCACGTCGTACCTGATCTATCTCGAACGCAAAATGGCGTCATGGATTCAGGATCGCGTCGGACCCAACCGCTGCGGTTTCACCTTCGGCCTGTTCGGTGACAACTCCAAAAAACGCATCTTCGGCCTGGGCCAGCCCCTCGCAGACGGCCTCAAGTTCCTCGCCAAAGAAGATTACGATCCCGACCAGGTCGATAAAGCACTCTTCTATCTCGCCCCCGCCATGGCCTGCGCCACCGCCATGATCGGATGGGCCGTCATCCCCTTCGGCGGGGCATGGCTCTTCCCCGGTTTCGATCTCGGCTTCCTCAAAGTGTTGCCCGGCACCGTCGTCGTCTCCGTCGCTGACATCAACGTCGGCGTCATCTACATCCTCGCCGTCGGTTCCCTCGCTGTCTATGGCGTCGTCCTCGGCGCGTGGGCATCGAACAACAAGTTCGCGTTCTTCGGCGGCATCCGCGGGGCCGCCCAGATGCTCAGCTATGAAATCCCCATGGGCCTGGCCGTCCTCTGCATCCTCCTGATGACCGGCTCGGCCAGCGCGTCCGACATGCTCAACGCGCAGATCGGCCACGTCTGGAACATCGTCCAGCAACCTCTGCTGGCCGTGCTGTTTTTCACCTGCGTGCTCGCCGAATGCAATCGCGCCCCGTTCGACCTGCCCGAATGCGAAGCCGAACTGGTCGGCGGATATCACACCGAGTATTCCTCGATGAAGTTCGCGTTGTTCTTCCTCGGCGAATACCTCCATATGATTACCGGGGCCGCGTTCTTCACGCTCATGTTCCTCGGCGGGTGGTCGCTGCCTTTCGTCGATGTCCTCAACCCCGCCCCGGCCGGCATATGGATCATGCTCGCCAAGGTCGCCGTGTTCCTCATCAAGGTCACGCTGGTGATCTCCGTGATGATGTGGATTCGCTGGACGTTGCCCCGCTTCCGCTTCGATCAACTCATGCGTCTGGCGTGGCGCTCCATGATCCCCCTGTCGCTCGGCCTGTTGCTCATCACCGGCGTGTTCACGTTCCTCGATCTCAACGACTGGCTCTGGGCGGGCAACATCGGTTTGTTCATCGCGTCATTGATCGTCGCCCCGCTCATCCCCGCCGGCCCCAACGTCAACCGCCGAATCAAACTCGAAGGCAGCCGCTACAGCGCGCCTGCGTAATCCGCCGCTCGCGGCTTAGCAATGCCGATTAATAGGTGTTGCGCTTGCGCACACTCACCTTCCCCCAATCCATCTCCGCCAATATCGCCGCGATCCGTTCCCCCGCGTGTCCGTCCCCGTAAGGATGCCGCATCCGACGCAGGTCCAGCGACAACGCCTTCACCAACGCCTCGCGCACATTCGCCGCGCCGTAATCGCAATCCACCACATTGACCGGCTTCTCCCGCCCGTTCTGCCGAGGCCCCACGTTCACGCATGGCACCCTCAACACCGCCCCCTCAATCAATCCCGCCGATGAATTGCCCACCAACGCCGTCGCTCCCGCCAACATCGACAACCATCGCGCTCGCGGCAAATGCTCGATCACTTCCATTTCCGGGGGCGCTTCCTTGATCGCCCGCCAAATCCCCGCACATCCCGCGTCACCGTTCGGCCCCATCACCACCGGCTCCAAATGGCGCACCGCCTCCAATGTCTCACCCATCCATCGCCGCTCCACTTCGTCACTTTCTCCAATCGGGTGCTGCATCACAATCACCCGTTCGACCGGGCTTGCCTCAACGCCTTCCAACCCATCGACCGCGGGTGATCCCACATTCCACACCACTTCCGCCGCCTCCCCCATCCGCACCAGCCGCTCGCGGCTTAGCATCGTCGCAACAAAATGCAAATGCGCCAATTTCGATATCGCATGGCGCATCGCCTCATCCGCCACTCCCTCCGCGCGATCGCCCCCGTGAATGTGCGCCACGTGAATCCCCCCCACGCTCCCCGCCGCCGCCGCCGCGAACGCCTCGATCCGATCCCCCAACACCATCACCACCTCCGGTTTCAATTCGTCGAACACCCTGCCGAATCCGATGATTCCCCGTCCCAACGCATCGACATCATCCCACCGTCCTTCCGGGGGCCGCTCGCGGGTTAGCACCTTCTGCATCCTCACCTTCCCCTCCATCTCCCACCCCGCGTCCCTCACATCCCGCCACGTCCCCGTCACCCAATGCCATCCCGCCACCACCACACGCAATCGCAATCCCTTGCTCCGCGCGATCGCCTTCATCACCGGCTCCAACAACCCGAACTCCGCCCGCGTCCCCGTCACCACGACGATTGTTTTGCGGTTTGCGGTTTGCGGTTTGCGGTTCATAAATCCTCCTCATGTATCAAATGATTCATCTTCACATCCCGCTTCAACGTCTTGCCGACCACCTCCGCCAATCGCGCCGCCGCCACCCCCGTGCCCGGCCGCTTCACCGTCACATCCCCGCGCCCGATCACATCCCCCGCCTTCATGTCGCGCACCGCGCACACGCTTTGCCGCGATACCTTGCGAACATCGGCCTGTACGTCGGCTGTTTCATCGAACATCATCGCCGCTTCCGCCGCGCCAATCGCCGCCACATACTCAGCGAACTTCCGGGGGTCGCAACTCGCCGCGTGGTCCGGCCCCTTCGCCGCGCAATCGTAAGTCAAATGCTTTTCAATCACCCGCGCCCCCAACCCCACCGCCAGCACCGCCGATACATCATTGCTCGTATGGTCCGAATATCCGACTTCGCATCGCAACGCATCGCGCAACACATTCATCCGTCCCACCGCCGCACATTCCGGCGGCGTGGGGTATGCGCTGACGCAATGCAGAAACACCGTTTCATGTTTCGCGCACAGCCGGTTCGCCGCGTGCAGTTCATCAATGTTCGCCGTGCCCGTCGATATCAGCATCGGCTTGCCCAAGTCCAGCATCGCCCCGATCAGAGGCAGATTCACCGCGTCCGGCGAGGCGATCTTCACCGCATCCGCGTCCAATTCCCGCATCTGCTCCAAGTTCTCCACGCTGAACGGTGTGACGATGAAGCCCATTCCCAACTCGTGCGCCAACGCCTTCACCTTCAGCATGTCAGCTACGCACAATTGCAGCGACCGCAGCATCTCATATGGATCAACCGCGTTCGCCTCCTGGTACTTCGCCAGTTCCGCTTCCGCGCTCAGCAACAGGTCCGGGTCGAACAGTTGCAGTTTCACCGCATCGGCCCCAGCCCCTTTCGCCGCCCGGGTCAGCGCCAATGCCCGCTCCACCGATCCGTCGTGATTCACCCCCAGTTCCGCAATCACATATGTCGGCGCAGCGCCGCCGATCTCCCGTCCTCCGATCACCACTTCCGCCTTCCGCCTTCCGCCTTCCGCCTTCCCAATCACCGCCTCCGCCACCCGCATATCCATCGCCCCGTCCACATCCACCACCCCGCTTCCGGGGGCACCCGATTCGGTAATCACCGCCCGCCGATCCTTCCCCAAAAAAGCGTGGGGTTGTCCCGCTTCCACCACGAACAGCGATTTCCGCGTCACCGCGATGATCCCGCCGTCCAACTGATACACCGCCGGAAGTTCCTGCCGCCGATACACCGTGTTCTCGACGTAAGGCAGCAACCGATCCCCCTCCACCACGCGTTTCATCCAGTACGGGTGCATCTTCCCCACCGCGCACACCGACTGCACCGAATCGCATCCGGTCTCGACGAGTTTCGTCACCGCGTCATCAATCAACGTCCGGGGTCGGACGGGGACGTTGGCGTACAAAATCACGACATTGCGGATTGCGGATTGCGGATTGCGGATTGCGAACTGCTCCACCGCGTGTCGCGCCGCCGCATCGACGGTGGCCGTGTCGCTCGCCAGTTCCGCCGGTCGTTCGATCACCTCCACGCCGCGCCGCCGCGCGATTCCCGCCGCCTTCTCGCAATCCGTGCTGACGATCACCCGGTCCACACGCTCGCTCGCCAGCGCGTGGTCGAGGGTGTATTCGATCATCGGTCGTCCGCAAAGGTCAGCCGTGTTCTTGCCCGGCAACCCCTTGCTCCCCGCCCGCGCTAAAACCACGCAAAGCGTTTGGATTTCTGATTTCTGATTTCTGATTTCTGATCGACTCATAAATCACCTCGCACGCCTTCATCTTCAATCCCAAATCCGAAATCCGAACTTCCGTGGGTTTTACTTCCGTGGGTTTTACTTCCGGGGGGTTTTACTTCCGTGGGGTTTTACTTCCGGGGGTCATGGCCGATGCCATTGCCTGCACGTTTCACAAATCCCCTCATACTTCCCCTCACGCTGAGCCACGCGCAACGCGCCGATCCGTTCCCATCCTTCCGTCACCGACCCGCTCATCGCGCATGCCCCGCGCACATCCTGGTCGCACCGCGCCACCCGTCCGTCGCTCAACACCGTCAACCGCCCCGTCAGCTGCCGGCACGCAAACCGTCGCGGCGGAGCCATGTCCATCACCGCCAAATCGCCGATCCCTTCCGCCAATACTTCCGGGGGCGGGGGCCCCTCCACCAACACCGCGCCGGCGAAATACGACCACCGATCCACGAAACTCTCCAACTCCGTCACATTCTCCCGCGTCTTCACCATCGTCGGCACCACCCACAACGCCTTGTCACTTCCGGGCTTACTTCCGGGGGCACCCGCCAAACGATGTTGCAACAATCGCTGCACATTCGCCCCCACTCGTTCAAACGCATCCACTCCCATCATCCGTTCATACATTTCCCTCGAATCCGCATTGATCCTTACTTTGACGACATCCACTCCCGACTCGATCAACTGTTCCACCGTCGTCGCATCGACATTCAAATCCGTATCCACCGCGATCGCCCGGATCCCCGCATCGCGAGCCATCCGCACCATCTCCGCCCAGTGCGGGTGACACAGCGGGTCGCCCGCCCCGCCGAACATCACCGCCACATCATCAATCTCCGCCAACTCCGCGAACAGCGTCTTCGCCCGCTCCAGCGTCATGTCCGCCCGATCCGCCGCAATCCGCAGCAACCCCTTTGTTTCAACTTCCGGGGGCCGTTTCGTCGTCAATTCCACCGTCACCATCCCCGGCTGCGCGTGTCCGCGCTCTTCCAATTTCCGCGCCATCCACGCCGCCGCCGCTTCCCCATCTTTCCATACTTCCGGGGGGGCCGCCCGCATCAACGTTTCCCATCGCTTCGCTCCCGCGATCGCGCGCACCTTCGCCTGTCGCAGTTCCGGGCCGATCTGTACGCAAATGTCCCGCGCGATCGGGTCGCCCTGCGGGTGCGTCGGGTTGTAGTCCAGCAAATGCCCGATGCTCGCCCCCCCCCCGGAGGCCTCCGCCATCTGCTCCAACAACTCCGCCGTCACCACGACTCCCGCCAGGCCCGGCGGACTCTGCGTGAACACCAGCTTGAACTCCGTCACATTTTCCAAATGCCGCTCAATCAACCGCCCGCACAACGCGCTGTCCAGCAAAGGCCAGGTCGCCCCGACGATCAACGCCGCGTCCCATTTTCGGGCCGCATCCGACTTTCGGGCCGCGTCCGGCTTCCGGGGGCGCATCACTTCCGCCAGCGCCTTGGCGTCGATGACCTCGTCGTACACCGTCGCTCCGCCGATCCCGCCCCGCCAGGTCGTCCCGCTCCACGCCCGCGCCGTCCGCCCCGCGCCCAACATCATCGCCCGCTCCGTCCGCACCACGCGTACGCCCGCGTCCGATGCCGCGCCCACCGCCGCATCCGTTGCGTCCGCCGCATCCATCTCGCCGTCCGCCGCGCCGCCATCCCCATCCGTCACCACCATCAGTTCCGCCACGCCCCTGACGTTCCGCATCCGTTCGATGACATGTTCGATCACCCGTCTGCCCCCGATCACGCGCATCGCCGCCGGCGCGTCCTGCTTTGCCAGCACGATCAATCCGATCACTTTTGTCGTCGGCTGTTCGCTCACATCGTCTCTCCTTCTCCAAACCCGCCCTGGGGACAGGGTGGCTCCAACCGCGCTTTCAACCGGCCGGCCGCCTGCTCGAACAAGCTCAGCGTTTCCTCGCATCCCTCGATCAGCCACTTCATGTTCACCAGGTCGCGCTCCAGTTGCCGCTTCTGCTTTTCATAGGGGTCCGCCTCCGGGTCCGCTGAAATCGACCGGTCCGCCTGCCTCCGCTTGAACGCTCCGATCTGATTCAACTCGTTCACCAGCGCGAACGCCTCCCGCAATTCCGCCACACGTTTCTGTTTCTTCTCCAGCTTCCCGAACAACGCATCCATCTTCCGGGCGTCCTTCTGATGTTCGATCATCTCCTTCAACATCGGCACCGTCTGCTCGCTGGTCACCTTCAACTCCCGCACCTGCCTCATCCGCCCCTCCAAATGTTCCGCCACCTCCCGCAATCGTTCCATTCCCCTCGGCCCGCCCGCTTCAGCGGGCGGGGTGTCTCTCGGCATCGGTATCACCGGCAACGCCCTCACCGCATACTCATCCAACACCTCCCGCAACGTCTTCCGCACCGTCCGTTCCTTCGCCACGCCCCCCTCCGTCGCGTCAATGATCGTCCGCCCCGACTCCGCGGCCGCCGCGAAATCCCGCTCAAACTGCCTCAGATACGTCAGCATCTGTTCGTCGGTGTAAATCGGCTGGTCATGCACGTCCCGCACCTTCTTCAAATGCGTCTTGTGCCGCGCGATCCGTTTCCACTCCATCATTTCCAGCGTGTTGAACGGCGACAGCTCCGTGCTCCAAACCTCATGGATCGCCGTCCCCGGACAATAATACAACCCGTCGCTGAACCCCAAATCCTGACCGATCATCGTGATCGGATCACACCCCAAAAACTGCGCCAGATACAACGACAAATGCGCCACCGTCGATCCCGACCGCAACCCCGCCATCGGCCTGGCCAAAGGCCCCAGCAACAAATCCAAAAACGACGACCGACAAACCCGCACCGCGCCCGGAAATGAATCCAATATCGCACAGTGCGCCTTGGGTTCCGCCACCAGCGTCACTCCCTCCAAATCCTTCGCGTTGATCCCTTCGTAAAACCTTCGTGATATTTCGTGATAATCCAACGCCGTCACAAAGTGTGGCTTCACCCCCCGCTCCAACAGCGGCTTCAACACCGTCTGCACCGCGATCACCACCACCCGATCCCGCACACCCTCCTCCGCCAATAACCCCACGTTCTTCGCCAGTGAAGGCCCCGCCGATACCAGCACCGCCGGGTATCCCTTCGCCGCGTCCCTTAAATCCTCCAGACCGGCCCCCGCCGCGTAGTACGCCAAATTGTTCGCATAATTCCGGCACGTCGCCGCGCTGTTCACCAGCGTCGTCGCCACGTTCGTCCTGCAATACGCCACGAACTGCGTCAGCGACGCGCTGAACTTCCCCAATCGCTCCCCCTGCAACTGTCGCGTCGGCCCGTAGGTCAATATCTGCACCCCCGCCGCCACGTGCGCCACCTGCGATTCCAGTCGCCGCGTGATCTCCGCCAACTCCACTTCCCCCGTGAACACCATCACATCCTCCGCGCCCATCCACTTCGCGCAATCCACCCGCTCCATCACCGCGCGCAGCAACCGCTCGTCCGGCTCGTACACCACCAATAACCCCCGCCCCCCCACACGCTCCGCCAATGCCGCCACGTGATGCCCCACCCCCACCCCCATCATCACAATGCAGCCATGCTCCTTCAAATCCGCCTGCTCCGCGAACCGCTTCGCCTCCGCCACCGGCGTGTGCCGCGACGCCAGCGTCACCTGCCGCTGCGTTCCATCCTCCGCCTCCACACTGATTGTCGCGCTGATCGCCCGCTCCTCCCGCAACGCATCCCAAAAACTCACCCCCTCATGCGCCGTCGCCTCCGCCACGCGCTCCGCCGTCGCCGCGTCACGCCCCCGCAACGCCTTCAGGTTTTTTTCCAGCAACTGCGACATGTCGTCCCATCATCCTTGACGTTACACTGTCGGACATTTCCGCACGCGATCCGACTATCCTAACACCACTTGACGGGGCTTGAAACATGCCCAACCACTGGCCCGATCCATCCTGGTTTGACCGCTTCCTCCTTGAAAACCCCTGGCCCGCGCTGGCGGTGTTCGCCGCGTTCGCCCTCATTTTCGTCTGGCATTATCTGCGTCAGCGCCGCCGCGCTTTGCTCATTCCCGCCCTTGGTTGCGCCGTTGTCGCCGGCGTCGTTCCTCTCCTGGCCTTCCTCGTCACCACTCCGCGCGAGCGGCTCATGCCGCTCGATGAGCAATTCGTCCATGCCGTCGTGCCCAAACTTCCGGGGGCCGATATCGCTACCCTCGAAAAACTGCTCAGTCCCGCCATCGACTTTCAAATCTCTTCGCCCGCCGTCTCGCAATCCCACGACCGCAAAGCCCTGCTCGAACAGATCGACCGCGTCCTGCGTAAATACCATCCGCATGATGCCATCCTCCTCGACAACGACGCGCGACAGCTATCGACCGGCCAATACGAAAGCTACTTCCGCGTCCGCGTCACCTTCGATGCCGCCAACGAAGGCCCCCTCTCCGCCTCCAACCTCTCCGCCACCACAGACTGGCTCCTCCAATGGTCCGGCCAGCCCGACGGCTCCTTCCGCATCGCCACCCTCCGCTGGCTTAAAATCAACGGCATCGACCCCGCCGCCTCCCTTTTGCCCTAGAATGTCCCACTCAATCTTTCGCGCCCCCGTTCCCGGAGTCCTCCCCATGCGCCATTCCCGCTTGCCTCAATGCCTTCTCTTCTTCTCTTTCTTCGCTTTCCTCTGCCTCCTCCTCCCCCCCCCCGCCCGCGCCGACGAAACTTCCGGGGGCGGGGGCACCGATCTCCGATCCGTCTGGCACACCGGCCAAACCTCACGCTACCGGGCCGTCTCCACCCGCGTCACCACCGTTCAATCCCAGGGACAAAAAGAACCCCACAACTCCACCCTCCAGATCAAATCCGAATTCACCTGGAAAGTCCTCCAGGCCAATCCCGACGGCGGAGGCACCTGCTCCCTCGCCATCGACTCCATCGCCATGGCCGTCGCAGGCCCCGACGGCAAACCCCAGGTCGTCACCGCCGATCAAGCCCCCGATAAACTCCAAGCCATGAGCCAATTCCTCAAAGCCCTCACCGGCTCACCGGTCACCATCACCGTCGCCCCCGACGGACAAGTCACCGGCGCCGCCGGCTGGCAATCCATCCGCTCCAACGCCGGGGATGCCGGAAAGCAACTCTCCGAAAAAGACTTCATCGAATCCGCCTGGGAACTGGTCCCCCTGCCCGGCGGCTCCGCCTCCGCCCGTGAAAACGCCCGCTGGAATAACTCCATCGACATCGACAGCGAAATGGGCCCCCTCCGCATCGACAGCGCCTACCAGTTCACCGGCACCGAAACCCTCGCCGGCATCCCCGTCGCCATGATTAACCGCACCAGCAAACTCAACCTCACCCCCGACCCCTCCCGCGTCCCCCTGCCCCCAGGCGCCACCGTCAACATCGACCTGAAAAAAAGCGAGATGCGTTCCCAGATCATGTTCGATCTGTCCCGCCGCGAAATCGCCGGCGAAAATGTCGATCGCATCGAACTGTTCCTTCTCACCTATTCCGTCCAGGGCAAAACCCTCCAACAAGCCGTCCAAAAACGCTCCAACACCCAGATCCTCCGCATCGGCGAAGACTGATCCCCCCCCAAGGCCGTAGCCCTTCAGGGCTACGGCCCCAGCGCACAAACCTGGCACCCCGTTTTTCCCGCCGACGCCCTTTCTCCCCGCGTTTTTGTTTCAATATCCCCGCTTTTCCCTCCATTTTTCTCCCCGCGACAGCTTTATGCGCAAATCCGCGCCTCGCGCCACCCCCGTTTCCGACTCCCAATCGCCGATCGCAACTCGCCTCCGCCAGAAATCTGGGCAAAAACCTGTCGCCCCCTCGGCGTGACTCGCTTCCCTTCCGGGG
>JBAYVY010000065.1:0-12478 GCA_041674345.1 Phycisphaeraceae bacterium
GGGGCGGTGTGTCCCAGTTGCGGCGGGCGGGAGGGCTTGGCAATCCGCCGCGACCTATGGCGTTGTGCGGCTTGTCGCCGAGAAACGTCGGTCATGGCCGGGACGATCTTTCAGGACAGTAAGCTGCCGCTGACGGTTGTTCCGGGCGATGTGGCAGGTGACGAGCCAGAAGAACGGCGTCAGCGCGTTGGGCCTACAGCGCGTGCTGGGGCTGGGCAGTTACAAGACGGCGTGGGCGTTGCCGCACAAACTGCGACGCGCCAGGGTGCGGCCCGGACGCGACCGGCTGAACGGTGTGGTCGAGGTCGATGAGACGTATTGGGGCGCCGACGATCAGCCGGTCACCGGTCGGTTGACCTATGACAAGGCCCTGATTCTCGTGGCGGCGCAGGTGGATGGCCAGGGCATCGGCCGCATCCGCTTACGACACGTCCAAGACCTGGGTCGGGCTACGGCTCACGGCTTCATCGCCGAGGTCATCGAGCCGGGAGCCACGGTGCGAACCGACGGACTGAATGTTTACGAAGGGCTGAAGGATTACGTTCACGATCCGCATATGCGCGGCCCGGACCCTCGCCGCGCCAGCGTCCTGCTGCCCCGTGTGCATCGCGTGGCCTCGCTGCTCAAGCGTTGGCTGCCGGGCACACATCAGGGCGCGATCGCTCATGAACATCGGGACGACTACCTCAATGAATTCACGTTCCGATTCAACCGGCGCACTTCCGCGTCGCGCGGCAAACTCTTCTACCGCCTGGCTCAACAGGCCGCGCAGGTCGAACCCGTCCCCTTCGATTTACTGGTCACCCCCAAGCATAGCGGTAGGTGGAGTCAAGTAAATATCCCTTGATCGGATTGCTAAACGGGCATGGAGTGAATTTTGTTCATAGGCCCTACGGACAGAAAAATGCGGATAAAAATTTAGATGCGTTTGCCCTGGCGGATCCGCGGATCGAGCATCACGTACGTCAGGTGATGGCGGCGGTGAACGACGCCCGCGAGGGTTATCCGATCGACGACAGCGAAGCGCAAGCCAACCCGACTGCTGAACGAACTGAAGCGTCAGGTGTATGAGTCGGTGTTGCAGTCGTTCGATAACGCGGCGCGGGCGATCAATCTGGACTGGGGGACGCGCTACGATGGCAAACAGATGCAACGGATCAGCGAGGCGTTGGGGCGGACGCTGGTGATTCTGCTGGCCGGCGGCGACAAACGAACGCAAGACCGCGATATCAAAACCGCCCTGCGTCCGGCACGCAATCTTTGAGGACCGCATCCATGGCTAAAACCAAAACAACCCGTTACGACGTGGCGGAACATCTTCGGACGCCGCGGGAGATGGCTGCGTATCTGGAAGCATGTCTGGAAGAGGCGAACGGCGATGCGGCTTTCGTCGCCAAGGCACTGGGCGACATCGCCCGCGCCAAAGGCATGACGCAGGTGGCGCGCGACGCGGGTTTATCGCGCGAAAGTCTTTACAAAGCCCTGTCCGGTGAACGAAGTCCCGGCTTCGACACCATCCTCAAAGTCGTCAACGCACTGGGACTGAAACTACACGCCAAAGCCCCCTCCACCTCGCACTGAAAGAGCGGAGCAACCGGCTTTAATCCACCCGGCTGTGGAACCCCCGGAACGCGAACCATGCGAACCAGCGGGCGTAAACGATCGGGGCGTCGGGAGGCAACTGATCGGGATGCTGCGCCGGGTCGGCGATGATGCGCCAGTGGTTTTGCTCATCCCGGTACGCGGCGATCATGTCGTCGCCCCCGCCCCCGGAAGCGCCCCCGGAAGGCGAAGCAGTTACCAGAGGGCGCACCGGAAACACAGGCCGGCCGACGACCACCGCGTCGGGGTAGGGTTTGCGTTTGTATTTGCGTTTCATCGCCGGGTCGCCCCGCAGGACGCGCGTCTGCGGATGCGACTTCTTCCAGTCGGCCCAGCGAATCAGGCGGCAAGGCAACACGGTGAGTTTCGCCCCCGGATGCCCGACCATCGGCCCGGCGATCGCCTCGAACTTGAGTTGCGACCAGAGCGAGGCGGGTCTGTGCCTCAGTTCCATTGCTCTCTGGTCGTACATCACCAGGTTGTTGTTGTAGATCAACCCGCTGTAACCGAACAAAAGTGCTTCACCGTTGACGCGGCGGTCGAACACGACGGCGGAGCGGCTGATGGGGCTGAAGGTCACGGCGACCGGCACGCCGCCCACGGTGTCGTTGATGATTTCGTGCCAGTTGAGGTAGCGGATCGGATAGGCGCGATCGTCGCCGTTGATCGACACGCCGATCACAGCGTCATCGCTGACGACGATGGCTTTCCACGGGTTTTTGGCGTACTTGTCGATGAGGGCGATGTCGTCGAATTGGGGGGCGGTCATCGCTTGCTGCGCATCGCGGCAAAGCCCGGCGGCGACCAGCAGGTCAGGTTCGACGGTGAGGTTGGACAGATCGAAGCCGTAGCTTTCGACGTGCAGGCCGTCGCCGACGGTTTGTCGTCGGGCGTCCCGGATCATTTGGTACTGGTACACCATCGACATGGTGAAAATCGCGCAGGCGACGGCGCAAAAGATGATGAAGCTGCGTTTGCCGCGCGGGTCGAGACGATGGTGGAGTGGGGCGTCGGTCATATTCATGGATCAGGCGGAAATAACGCCGAGGAGTTACCAATCACCAATGACGAATGACCAAATAAGTTCCAAATACCAATGTGAGGGCTATGAAAAACCCGCCATCGACCACGGTCTGCCGCCGAAGACGGCGTCATCCCGTGCTTGAAGTGAGGTTTTTCAAAGGTCTCAATGCTCAAATACCACGTACTTGGGTCATTGGCGTTTGGAACTTTTTGGGTCCATTCGTCATTGGTGCTTGGTGATTGATTCGTCATTCGTCATTTTCACATCGGTTCTGTTCGCATATTGCGCCGTGATCGCCGGGGTGATCGGGTCGCTGGTGTCCGCCTTTCGCGGCAGGTGGGTGCGGTCGGCCACGAGCAGCAGCATCAGCAGCGGCAGGTACATCACACTGGCGAGGAAGAGTTTGCGGGCGCGATCGCGGGTGCGGTCTCGCATCAGCCGGGCCGCGAGGACGATCAGCCAGATCGCCAGCGCGATCGCGCCGCCGGCGTAGATCATGCCCGCGATGCCCACCGTGGCGGCGGCCAGGGAGATCGGCCCCAGCGCCAGCGCGTACATCATGATCGCGCCGCAGGTGATCCGCCCGTTGTCATCGACGCCCGGAAGCATTCGATAGCCGCCCGCCGCATAGTCGTCACGATACATCCACGCCAGTGACAGAAAATGAGGCATCTGCCAGACGAACAGAATCGCGCCCAGCACCCACGCCCCCGGATCAATCGAACCGGTCACACCGGCCCAACCGAGCATCGGCGGCAACGCGCCGACCACCCCGCCGACCAGCGTGTTCAAAGTCGTGCGCGGTTTCAGCGGCGTGTAAACGGCGACGTACAAAAGGATCGTCGCGCCGGCCAGCGCGGCACTGATCGTGTTCACCTGGAGCGCGAGCATCGCCACGCCCGTGATGCCGATGACGATTGCGAAGAGGACGGCATGTCGTGTGCCGATGCGGCCGGCGGGCAGCGGACGGTTGCGCGTGCGGTTCATCCGCCGATCGCGCTCGATTTCGATGATCTGGTTGAACGCATTGGCGGAACCGGCGGCCAGCGCCGTGCCGAGCGAGGTCCAGATGAGTCCCAGCCAGGCGCCGATCCCCGCGGCGTACATCGCCGTCGGCAGCGCCATGACGTAACCGACCGCCGCGGTCATGACGACCAACATGCTGAGCCGGCTCTTGGCCAGTTCCATGTAGATCGTCCACAACTCGCGCGTCCGCGTGATGGGCGAAAGCGGGCGAACCAACGTCGTCGTGCCGGTGCTTGCGGTGGTCATATCAGCGTCCGAACCCTTCCAATGGTTGCGAATCGTAGAGCGGAGCGGGCTTGGGGGCAAATGCGATGAGGGAAGGATGTGACATCCGCCGGGTCGTCACGGCGTGGATCGCCCGCAAACAAGGCGTCACCCCCGAATCCGAATCCGCAGTGTGAATCAGCCGCTCTGTCGGTGGTCAGGCAAAGTGCGAAGGTCGAACCGCACGAAGCCATTCGCCAAATTCTTCCCACCAACTTAATGCTGACGATTTTGGTGTGAAGTGTTTGGGGTTGGCGTTCGCCGCGGAGCTTGAGGGAAGAACATACACCTTGGATTGCCCGATTGCCCAATCAGCCAACCCAAGTTGTGGACGGATTCGATAACCCAAGCAACGCATTACTTGTTTTGCAGCTCTTTTGCCATTGAAGGCGATGACAAAAGGTTGATCTTGCCGTACGCGATCAATGAAACCGGAAATGTCATAATCACATGAGCGAAGCAGTAAATCAGATGATGCGGCTCGACCCTTCACAAGATCGGTCAATCCAAGACCAAAACCAATGACTTTGGAGTCATCCTCAGGCGACAAAAGACTCGCCCCGGTCAGATCGGCCTTGTACAAATATTCCCAGAACTTATTGCCCCGACCCGAGTAGTAGTGCTTTTTGGAAGCGGACGTGGTGGCTACCGATGTTCCGACAAAGACGGCGGTCAAGTTGGGTGCAAGGTAATCGGGAAGCATAAGCTCACCCCGCCTTGGCGAACGGAATATCCAGTTGCCACGGCTTTTGCCCGGCTTGCAGCTTCTTGCGAACGTGCAGAATCTCCACACCGATCAGTCGGTCGTGACCGTCGAAGTCGTGAATGACGCCCGGCTCCACCTGCTTCTGCCTTGCCGACGGGGCGTCAGTCAGCATGAAATACATGGCATCCACGTCGGGGTCATATGTCACTTTCATGTGCGTCACTCGTCAAAAAACGCGGTCACCACGGTCAACGGCTCAGTAGCGGCATTGTATATCACCCGAAGGATACGGTCACCAAAATCCCGACTTCGTTTGATGGCGTGGCGACAGGATGGGTCTTCACTGTCGATTTCTTCATCATCCGGATGCTCAATGGCGCGATGTACCCATGCGGCGGGTATTCCACGCTTGCGCATCTGTTCCACGGCGTGCCGGCTCAAAAGATAGGGAAAATCAAAGTCCGAGGCATCCATCCTTGATCCATTCTTCCGATTGCCTTTACGCGCTCAGTTTCCCCGCTTGTGCCGCTTCCGCTTTTTTCCGTTTGGCATCCTGTTGCGTTGTCGTCGCCGGTCGGCCGCGCCGCGGGTCGAACGGCACGAGGTTTCGGCCCTGTTCGATCAACTTCTGTTTCAGTTCCACGCCGTCGATTTGGCACACATCCACGCCGCGCGACACCGCCATGGCCGCCGCCGTGCCCGCCGCCTGGCCCAGCGAAACCACCGGCGGCATCACGCGCACCGATGAATGCACCGCGTGATCCACGCTGATGCTCCGCCCGCCGATCACCAGATTGTCAACATCACGCGGCAACAGCGAGCCGAACGGTATCTCATACCATGCGCCTTTGGGTAGATGCACGATCATCGTGCCCGTGCCGTCGGGGTTGTGAATGTCCACGCCGTAGGTCACGCGCGCGATGCCGTCGGGGAACGTGCGACCGTCCTGGTAATCCGCCATCGTCACATATGCCCGGCCCGTGATCCGCCGGCTCTCTCGAATGCCGATCTGCGGCGCGATTGAATACAGCCGCGCGTCTTTGAAGGCCGGAACCTCGGCACGCAGCACGTCGAAAAGCTGCCGAATCTGCCGGCGGGCGATGATCTCCGCTTCGCTCAATTGCGCGCCGTCGATCGACGCATGGTGAATCACGCGCGTCGTGTTGAAATGGACCACGTCGTCCTCGACGCAGCGGAACATCAGCACGTTTTCACGCGGACACTCGATGCGTCCGTCGGCCTGCGCCCGCTTGTACGCCCGCTGAATCAGGTCATACTGCTCCATCGTCAACTGATACAGGTCTTTGCCGGTCGCTTTTGCTTCGTCTGAAAAGTTCCGGGGGTCGAGTTTGAGTTTGAAGCAGGTGGTCATGGGCTGGCCGTGCCCGCCGGGGGCCGCGCCGTATTCAAAGGCGCAACCGGCCATCGCCGCGACATCGCCGTCGCCGGTCGAGTCGATGAACTGTTTCGCTTTCGCGGCGGTCAATCCGCTCTTGGAGTGCAGCACCAATGCTTCAATGTGCCGGGGGTCGCCGGGGCGTTTGTGTACATGGGCGGTGCGATGATGATACAGCAGGTTCACACCGGCATCGACGCACAAATCCTCGGCGGCGAGTCGCGCGGCGTTGGGATCGAACACGCGCCCGCCGCGTGTGCCGCCGTATTGCGACATGCGGTCGAGCCATTGCTCGAAGATGCCGGTGTCGAGCGATTGGCCGTCGAAGTGGTTGGGCATGAACGGGTTGACCTCGCCGGCGGTCGCCATGCCGCCGAGAAAGCCGTAGTGTTCGACGAGCAGCACATCCGCGCCGCATCGCGCCGCGGCGACGGCGGCCCCGATCCCACCCGGCCCGCCGCCCGCGACGATGATGTCCGCCTCATGCGTAACAGGCAATTCATCCGGCAACGTGACTTTCAATGTGTTCATCAGTTCACCTTCGCCCCAACGGGGCGCGTGATTGTAGCCACGGGTGAAGCGCAGCGAAACCCGTGGTAATAGGGCGTTTGAAGACTTCCACGGGTTGCGCGTCCCCTTCCGGGGGCGCTCCACCCGTGGCTACATTCCTTGACCCCTTCGGGGTCTTACCGGCTCTTCTTCTTGCGGTCCTGCTTCTTTTTCTTCATGCGCTGGGCGGACGTCATGCCGCCCCCACCTCCGCTGAAACTTCCGGGGGCGCCCATGCTTCCGGGGCCGCCCTTCATCGCGCGTAACTTTTGCAAGCCCGACATGCTCGACATTTGTTTGGTCATGTTGCTGACCAGCTCGAAGCCCTTGACCAGTTGCGATACATCGTTCAACTGCGTGCCGGACCCCTGACTGATGCGTTTGCGGCGGGAGTTGTTCAGCAGATCGACGTTCTTGCGCTCCTTCGGCGTCATCGACTGAATGATCGCTTCGGTGCGGTTCAACTGCCCGTCGTCAATGTCGATGTTCTTCAATTGCGAGCCGATGCCCGGCAGCATCCCCAACAACGACTTCATCGAACCCATGCGACGAATGGTGCGAAGCTGCTTGAGAAAATCGTCCATCGTCATTTTGCCCGCGGCCATTTTTTCCTGAAGTTTTTCCGCCTCTTCCTGACTGATCTCGGCTTGCGCCTTTTCGACCAGCGAGACGACATCGCCCATGCCGAGAATGCGGCTGGCCATGCGTTCGGCGTGAAACTCTTCGAGGGCGTCGATTTTTTCGCCCACGCCGACGAACTTGATGGGCTTGCCGGTGACGTGCTTGACGCTCAGCGCCGCGCCGCCGCGGGTGTCCGAATCGGTCTTGGACAGAATCACACCGTCCAGTTCCAATTGTTCGTTGAAGGCCTTGGCGCTGTTGACCGCGTCCTGTCCGGTCATGGCGTCGATGACGAGGTAAATCTGATGCGGGTTGAGGGATTGATTGACCTGACGCAGTTCGCCCATCAGTTCATCGTTGACGTGCAGACGACCGGCGGTGTCGAGTATCAGCACATCGCAGCCGGTCTTCTTCGCGGCCTCGAATGATCGACGGGCGACCTGCACGGCCACACCGATCGCTTTGCCGTACTCGGCGCATTTTTCTTCTTCGCCGTAAAAATGCACGGAACCGCCCCCCGTGGTCACTTCCGCCTCCACCTGTTCGGCAAGGGTTTGAAGTTGCTTCACGGCGGCGGGACGTTGCAAATCGCACGCTGACAGCATGACATTTTTGCCGCGTTTTTTCAGGTACGCCGCGAGTTTGCCGCAGGTGGTGGTTTTGCCGGACCCCTGCAAGCCGCACATCATCAGAATCGTCGGCCCCGGTTGCACGTACATGATGTGCGAATCGACCGGGCCCATCAGCGTGACCAGTTCGTCATACACGATCTTGATGAGTTGTTCGCTGGGTTTGAGCGATTTGAGTACGTCGGTGCCGCGGGCCTTGTCCATCACGTGGTCGATGAAATGTTTGACCACGTTGTGATGCACGTCGGCGTCGAGCAGCGCGGTTTTGACCTCGCGCAGCGCCTCGGCGACGTTGTCCTCGGTGATGCGGCCCCGACCGGACAACTTGCGAAACACGTCATTGAACTTGTCGGATAGTGCGTCGAGCATAGCCCGGTATGATAGCGGGCGGGAAAGCAGAACAACAGCACAGCAAAACATTCGGATGGGCGTTCTTATGTTCTGCTGTTCTGTTGTTCTGCTTTTCCGTTGTTCTGTCCCGGGTCGTAGCTCAGCGGCCTGGCCCGTGCGAGAGTGGCGATGGTTCGCGCTACGGCGGCGGCGTTGCGGCCCAGCGTCGGGTCTTCCGCCATCGCCGCGCGCAGCAGCGTCAATTGCTCGCGCAAGGACACCGGCCCGGCGCGCCTCGCCGCACGCATCATCACGTGAAACATCTCCAGCGCCCCGGCGGGGACAATGAATTGCCCCCGCCGGCGAATGCCCGCCAGGTCGATCAGCACCGGCTGCTCGCCGCGCTGTTCACAGGCCGCGTCGATCATCAGGTTGGTCGGTTTGTGATCGCGGTTGATCCAACCGGCCCCGGTGATGCGGCCCATCTGCGACCCGATCGCCCACGCCACGCGCAACCGCGCCTCCGCCGCAACTTCCGGGGGCGGCTTAGCGAGCCACTCATGCAGATTCACCCCATCGACGAACGGCAACACCAACGCCTGTTTGCCCCGACCTTCATGCACCAGCGCGACCGGTTCGTTGATGCGCACGCCGATGTTTCGCAATCGTTCGGCCCCGCGCCACTGCCGCCACGCCGAGCTGCATCGCAGCAGATGTCGCAGCCGCATCACCATCGGCCAGCGTGATTCACGTTTGACGACCCATCGCTGTCCGTCGATCACGTGCAGCGTGACGACCCCCTGTTTGTCGCGTTTCAATTCCCGCTCGACGGTTGGCGCATCGCGCAGCAGCGCGCCCAACAGCCCGATGGACAGCGGCGGTCGCAGCCAGGCGGGATTGCGGTCCACGCGACAACGTTGCAGGTTCGCCTCATTCATGATGGATCGCCGCTTTCGCGTTGCTCACAGCGTCAGCTTTTCACGGTGCATGAACAAGGCGTGCGCCCACAGCAGCATGCCCGATCCGCGCGGGTCGTGGCGCGGCGCGTAAAGGTTATAGAGCATGAATCCCCGTTCGCGCAGAAACAAGTCGATGTCGCTGTACAGCGCGCCGCCTTCGTAGAGCGGGTTGAAACACACTTCGGCGTAAATCGCCGGCACGGTGGCGGCGAGCATGTCGGCGGCGCCGCGCAACATGCGAAGTTCGCCCGCCTGGATGTCCGACTTGATCAGTTGAACTTCGGGCCGGCCCGCCTGTTCCCACCACTGGTCCAGCGTCGTCACGGGCACTTTCACGGTTCGGCGAATCTGTGATTGCTCGGGATAGCGGGTGTGCAGCAGGTCATTGGGCTTGAAGCGGGACACCAGGCCGGGCTGGGCCGTTTCGTGCAGTTCCAGTTCGCCCGATTCATCCGACAGCGCCACGGCCAGGGGATGATAGCGCGGATCCTGCCGACTGATCTGCTCCAGCGCCTGGCGATAGCGAGGGTTCGGCTCGAACAGGTAGGCCTGGGCGTTGGGAAACAGTTCGAGCAGCCGGCGGCTGACGCGCCCATCGCTGGCACCGGCGTCGATGAAGCCGTTCACCGCTCGACCGGCCAGCGTCTGCGCCAGCACGCGGTACGGGTCGTCCAGGCAATACAGATTACCCTTGCTCCGGTAGATTGTCCGACGCAACAATTGGTGAAGCAGTTTGGCCATCGTGTGATCTCGGTCGGGGAACGGACGGGGCTGTGACGGAAGGGCAGTATATCGCCAGTGGTGTTTGATGACTTATTATCGCGCGTCCAAGCGTGGCGGATCAAGGGGGAGGTGCGGCGGGGACGGGACGGCGATATATTGGGGAAATGACGCAACACAATGGCCAGGATGGACAGCGGGTCGCGCTAACGCCGCCGGCGACGGGACTGAAAAAAGCGTGGCGGCGGTTGCGGTGGAGCGTGGCCAAGCGGCTGTGTCCCGGCCGGGCGCTGATCGTGCGGTTCGACGGCGACCTGAAGATGGCGTTGCGGTCGATCGACCGGCTGGGCAAGGCGGTGTATCTGAAGGGGTATTCCGACCGGACGCACGCGGAATTTCTGCACCGGGCGCTGCGGCCGGGGATGGTGTATTTCGACGTGGGGGCGCATATGGGACAGTTCACGCTGATCGGCTCCAAGCGGGTGGGACCGGCCGGCCGGGTCCACGCCTTCGAGGCCACGTCGGAAACGTTCGGGCAGTTGCAGCGGAACGTGGCGTTGAACGGTTTGACGAACGTGACGCTGAACCGGGCGGCGATTTTTGAGAAGCCCGGCGTTCTGGAATTGCAGGTGTGTGTGCGGGGCAAGGGGGAGTTCAACGCGATCGGCAAGCCGCTGCGTCCGGAGGAAGAGGTGGTGGGGGTCGAGCGCGTGCCGGGGATCACGATCGACGATTACTGCCGGGAGAACGGCGTGGGGCATATCGACCTGATGAAGATCGACACCAACGGCGCGGAGTTGCAGGTGATCCGCGGAGCGCGGCGGACATTGCGGGCGATGACGGGGTTGACGCTGGTGGTGGAGTTCAACCGCGCCAACAACGCGGGGCATGGCTACCGTCCCGAAGACCTTCGGAACGAGTTCGAGTCGCTGGGTTACGCTTTGTATCGGCTGGACGATGCGTGGGGTTTGTCCCCCGAACCGCGCGGGGAAAGCTACGACCAGACGATCGACCTGATCGCCACACGCGACGTCGAGACATTGCGGCGACGGTTGACCGAACAACGACAGGCGTCGCAGGGGCCTGGATGACCCAACCCCTGAGCGTCACCGCGATCACGCGTAAACCCGATTCGCCGTCCTTCGAGCAGCGGGTGGTGCGGTACGTTCAACCGCTGGGAGAGCGGGGGATCGAAGTCCGTATCGAGGTGCTGCCGAAGGGATGGTTGCGTCAGCGGGCGTTTTTCCGGCGACTGCCGCGCTGCGATGTGATCTGGTGGCATCGTCATTTGCTGAATCCGCTGACGTTGGGGGGCCTGACGCGCAGGCCGGAGCCGGTGGTGTTCGACTTCGATGATCCGCTGCCGTTTTCCGCGCGTGCGGGACGGGTGAGCCGGGTGCGGCGGTTTCGTTTTGCGCGGCTGCTTTTGAAGTGCCGTGCGGCGACGGCGGCCAGCGAATATCTGGCGGGGCTGGCGCGGCCGTGCGTTGCGGATGTTCACGTAATTCCGATGGCGGCGGAGGCGATGGCGGAGATTCCGCGCCGGCCCGCCGAGCGCGGGCGCGTCACGCTGCTGTGGCTTGGCTCGTCGGCGACGCAGCCGTACCTGGAATTGATTCGCCGGCCGCTGGAGGAGTTGGGTGGGGGCGTGGCGCAATCGCCGCTGGTTCGGCTGCGGCTGGTGGCACATGCGCCGATGCGTTTCGGTTCGTTGCCGGTGGACTACCGCCGCTGGTCGGTGACGGAGCAGGAGGCGGCTTTGCGCGAGTGCGACATCGGGCTTTGCCCCATGCCCGATACGCCGTGGACGCGGGGCAAGTGTTCCTACAAGGTGCTGCAATACATGGGGGCGGGCATGGCGTGGATCGGTTCGGCGGTGGGGGAGAACAAGGTGATGGCGTGTGCGGATTCGCCGAACGCCACCGGCCACATCGCGCCGGATTCGGCGGGCTGGAGTCAGGCCCTGCGATCGCTGGTGCATGACCCGGCGCTGCGTCAGACGATGGGCGAGGCGGGTTGGCGGTACATTACGCGGGATCATGCACCCGCGGCCTTGGCGGATCGGTTGGCGGGGGTGTTCATGCAGTGCGCGGGCCGGGCGAGCAGCGGATCGCGCTGGTCGATGGCGCGCCGTGGATCACGCGGCAAATCCGACGCCGCCGACCGGCGTTCGACCCCCTGACGCTGGACTTCTGGCACCTGAGCGACGAACACGTGCATCAGGCGCGGCGGGAACTGTTCGGCGAATCGGACCCGGCGGGCGCGGCGTGGGCCGATGAACTATTGCGCGCGATCCGGTATGAGGGCTACGAACCGTTCTGGCAGAAGTTGATCGAACGGCGGTCGCGGACCCGTTCACCGCGCCGACGCAAGGCACTGGATGGTTTGATGCACTACGTGGCCGAACGCCGGACGATGCTGGATTATCCGCGGCACGACCGGGAGGGGGGGAAGAAGAAACCATGAAAGCCGGATCTCCCGGCGGTGGTTCTGATGTGGGATCATCGTCCCAAGTGTACGGGCTGACGCCGCGGATGTTCCGGGGCTTCTTCCGGGGGTCGCCCAAGAACGAACCTGCACAAGGAGACCCGACATATGTATCATTCTCGCGATTGATCCGGGCAAATTCAAGAGCGTGGCTTGCATTTATCA
>JBAYVY010000066.1:0-12442 GCA_041674345.1 Phycisphaeraceae bacterium
CGGCTCAACGGCCATCCGGCGGTCATCAAGGAAACGCTCGCGGCGGCGGTGCTGCTGCTGGCGGGTTACGACGGAAGTGAGCCGGTGCTGGACCCGATGTGCGGGTCGGGGACCATCATCATCGAGGCGGCTTACATCGCGCTGAACAAGGCCCCGCTGATTCACCGGGGCAAGGATGATTTCGCCATCGAGCATTTGGCGGGGTTTGACCGGACGCTGTGGCGCAAGGTGGCGGATGAATTGCGGGCGTGGAAACGTGCGGAGCCGAGGCAGCCGCTGTTTGCGAGTGACATTCGTGCGGAATACGTGGAACTGGCGAGAAAGGGCGCGTTGCGTGCGCGGGTGGAGAAGCACATTACGTTCAGGGCGGGGGCGTTTGAGGAGTTGGAGCCGCCGGCGGATCAAGGATTGCTGGTGACGAATCTGCCATATGGTCAGCGGATCGGGCGGGGGGAACTGGAGCGGAATTATGCGAGCGTGGGGCGTGTGATCCGGGAGCGGTACGCCCGGTGGCGGGTGGCGCTGCTGGTGCCGGCGGATGGGCCGACCGATGCGCTGGGATTGCGGGGCGCGAGACAGGTGGAATTGATGAACGGCGCGTTGCCGGTGCGTTTGGTGATCCGGGATTGAGCGGGTAACGAGTAGCGAGTAGGGTGATGGGTAGAGCGAGTCTTCGAGCGGAGAAGAAAAGGTGGAGAAGAAAAGAAACTATGAAAGCCGGGAGACCCGGCTTTCATAGTTTCTTTTCTGGCCTTTTCCGCCCGGCAAATCCCAGTCACGATGCTGAGGGGGAAAAAGACTTGCCGCACGCTTCCGGGGGCGGCACCGCACACTCCGTCGTCCGATCCCCACCGGACCGTGCGGCGTGCGAACCTCCTGGTTCTTCGGTTCGGTCCCCTGCAAATACAGCCGGTCCGATCCGCAGTGCGGACAACAACCCATGTGCATGCGCGTCGATCATCAGTTCGGCCTGATCGTCGAGGCGATGAAGGAGGCGGGGCTGTACGATGACAGCGCGGTGTTCTTCTTTTCCGATCACGGCGATTACACGGGCGACTTCGGCATCGTGGAAAAAACACAGAACACGTTCGCGGATTGTCTGACGCGCGTGCCGTTCGCCGTCAAGCCGCCGAAGGGCACACCGGTCGCGCCGCGCGTCAGCGAGGCGATGGTGGAGTTGATCGACTTCACAGCCACGGCTTATCAGATCGCGGGGGTGGAACCGGGTTACGATCACTTCGGTCGATCACTGCTGCGGGTGCTCGCGGGGCAAACCGACGAACATCGTGACGCGGTGCATTGCGAGGGTGGGCGGCGCATCGGCGAAACGCAGGCGTCGGAAATGCAGAGCATGTCGGCGAACACCGACACGGGATTGTATTCGCCGCGGCTGCGATTACAGATCACCGACGCCCCTCCGTATCACAGCAAGGCGGTGATGACGCGCACGCGGGATTTCAAATATGTGCTTCGACTGTATGAAACCGACGAATTGTACGACCTGCGGCGAGACCCCGCCGAACGGGTCAATGTGGTGGACGACCCGGGTTATGCTTCGGTGTTGGCGGAGATGAAGGAGCGGATGCTGCGATGGCTGCACGAGACCAGCGACGTGGTGCCGCGCGATGCGGATCGGCGATGGTAAAGCATGTTGCGTCAATAATCGCCTCAGAAGAATCGTCTGTTTCGCGGCAAAGAAAAGATATCCACAAGAGGGCCACAGAGAACCACAGAGCATGAAAGCGGAAAATCAAAAAAGCAAAACAACAGAACATGGGGCGATGATATTCAAATGTCATGCTTTTATGCTGTTCTGATGTTCCGCTTTTTCCTCCGCGTTCTCTGTGGCCCTCTTGTGGTGAAATCTCCGCTTCGTGTCCTTCGTTCTTCGTGGCTCATTTCAGCGGCCTCCGGGTGCGTGACCGCCCCGCGTAGCATGTCATGCACCCATTGTTCCCGCTTGTTGCTCTATTTGGTGGTCAGGGCGAGGGAGCCGTCGAAGTCGGCGAGTTTGCCGCGGGCCAGGTGATCGCGGGCGGCGGCGAGGTAGAGGTCGTAGAGTTTGGCGTGGCCGAAGATTTCGCTGACAGCGGTGAAGCGGTCGATGGCGGTTTGGAAATCGGCGGCGAAGAATGCGTCGAGGGCGTCGCGGGTTTGCCGGGCCAGGTCGCGTTGATCGTCGGTGGCGTCGGCGAAGGTGTTGAGCAGTTCGTACACGGTTTCGGCCCGCGAACGTCCGACGACGCGGATGCGGCCGATGGGGCGTGCGAGCATTTGTTCTTTGACCAGCTCGTGAGCGCGTTCGTTGATGAGCATTTGCGTGCCGAACTGTTTGTTGGAGGATTCGAGGCGGGAGGCGAGGTTGACGGTATCGCCGATGACGGTGTAGTCGGAACGATCGGGGGGCGCGCCGCAGTCGCCGACCATCATATGTCCGGTGGCGATGCCGACGCGCATGAAGAGTTTGGGCAGGTCGGCGAATCGCGGCTCGTTCTGCAATTCGCGGAGGGCGTCGATGCAGGCCAGCGCGCTGGCGCATGCGTGAAGGGTGTGGGCTTCATCGTCGATGGGAGCGCCCCAGAAGGCCATCATGCCGTCGCCGAGATATTTGTTGACGGTGCCGCGGTGTTCCATGACGCGATGGGTCATGACGCGGAGGTAGTCGTTGAGGAGAGTGATGGTTTGTTCGGGGCCGAGTTTTTCGCTGACGGTGGTGAAGCCGGCGATATCGCTGAACAGGCAGGTCAGTTCGTGCCGGCCCTGTTTGATGAGCGAAGGATTGGCGACGATCAGATCGACCAGATCGCGGGAGACGTAGTTTTTGAATTGGCGGGTGATGCGTGCGCGCTCGTGTTGTTCGATGGCGAGTCGATAGACGGTGACGGCGACCCATGCGGCGACGGCGGCGACGAGGGGCGAGGCGACCTGCACGAGGAGCGACATGCGATCGAACAGCAGCAGGCCGTTGAGGAGGAAGTAGCCGGCACAGAGGAGGATGGTGAGCAGCAGGGCGGTGACGGGGCCGAAACGTGCGGCGAGGAGGGTGATGAGGATGCCGAGCAGGAGGGTCAGGGCGACATCGAGCCAGACCGGGCCGCGACGGATGAAGTGGCGGGTGAGCAGTGCGTTGACGACGGCCCCGTGGACGACGACGCCCGGAGCGAGGTTGTGGAGCGACGTGGGAACGACATCGGTGACCGAGCCGGTGGCGGTCCAACCGACGATGGCGATGCTGCCGGCGAGGGCTTGTCGGAGTTGCTGTTCGTATTGCGCGAGCTGTGATTGGCCGGCGGCGACGGCAACGGCGGCGAGCTGGTATTGGGCGATGTGTTCGTCGAGGAATCGTTTGAGTTGTTTGTCTTCGGCGGAGGGGTCGGCGAGGGAATCGAGGTCTTTGCGGAGGAAGGCGATGGTGTCGAGGATTTGGGCGCGGGCGGCGGGGGCGGTGCTGGGGGCGGGTTCGGTTCCGGGGGCGGGGGCAATTAATTGCCCCCGCCGGGGGGTGAGGAATTGTTTGACGGCATTTGTATCGAACAGGCCGGTGATGGCGGGATTTTGAAGGATGGCGATAAGTTGCTGGTCGGCGGCTTGTTGGTTGGCGATGAGTTGGCGGCGGAGTCGAGGGGCTTCGACGAGTCGGCCGATGGGGATGTGCTGCGTCGAATCTTGTTGGCGGGGGTCGAAGAGATATTTCCAGTCGGAGGCGTTGGTGGACCAGGTGATGAACATGCGATGGATGGGCAGACGCCAGTGGTCGCCGGATCGGGCGTGGAGGAGGGGGATGGTGACATCGGCGACCGAGCCGTCGGGGAAATGGGCCCCCGGAAGGGTGATGTGGTCGGGCGTGATTTGGATTTTGTCGAGCGGAACCTGAAGGTATCGGCAGGCGATGGCGAGGGCGAAGTGGGGCCAGTCTTTGTGATGGAAGTTGAGCAGGAGGGGGGCGGAACGGACGACGCCGTCGGGGTCGGCATCGTAGCTGACGGAGCCGAATGACCCCCGGACGGCGGCGGCATCGGCCAGCGGGGGAACAGGGACGTGCATGGAGACGTACTGCGATTCGCCGGGGTTTTCCGCGGGCATTTGCGAGCTGAGACGAACGAGCGTGCGAACCTTGTGATATTGATCGGCGAGGATGTCCAGTTCGGGGGAGTTGACGACGGCGACGGGCAGATCGGGAAGGATGGCGGCGCGACACTGATCGAGCGTGGGGGAGAGGGACTGGCTGGCGAGCAGGTTCAGTGCCCGCTGGTTGAGGGCTTGAGTGGAGAACAGATCAAACAGCCGCTGGCGGATGGCCTGGGTTTTGAGGGAGGGGAGGCGTTGGGACAGCAGTTTATGCTGCGCATCGGTCAGGCGGAGTCGCGAGGCGAGTTGATCGTCGGTGAGCAGGGGGTTTTTGCGAAGCAGTTCGATGGCTTGTGTGAAACGTTCGCCTTCGATGGTGGTGAAAGGGGCGTACACGGCCAAGACGACGTTGCCGGCGTCGGCGATGGATTGGGCGAAGCGGGCGTCATCGTCGATGCGGATGAAAGAACCCGGGGCGGCGCTATCGCTCTGCCCCGGCTTGGCCTCCGCCCCCGGAATAAGTTCGGGGGATTCACGACCGGGGGCGGGAACCCAGCGGGGTTGCTGGGGTTCGTCGAAGAGCAGATCGAAGGCGATGACGGACGAGCCGGCGTGATGCAGTTCATCGACGACATCGGCCAGGAGGGCGCGGGGCCAGGGCCAGCGACCGATGGAAGCCAGGGCGGCATCGTCGATGTCGATGTGAACCACATGCGTACTGGGCGGCGGGGTGTGCAGTGAGAACCATCGCGCCCGCAGGTCGATCAGCGGACGTTCAAGGGGTAGCACCCAACCCCACGCGGCGGCGAGCGAGGCCAGCAGCGTGACGGACAAGCCGATGACCAGGCAGAGGCGCATGCGCGAGCGGGCGGATGGTCGCGTGTCGCCGGCGGGGGTGGGGGATGGAGGCATATGGGGCGGATGATGGAAGGGGCTGGCGGAGGCGCTATGCGGCGGTGTGGTTTTTTTGTTGTGAAGCGGCGGTCTGCTGCGGGGATTGGGCTTCGAGTTGACCGGGTTGGGATGGGGCGGCGGGGGAATTGTTGCCGGCGTTTTTCACATCCTGTTTGACGTCGCCGACTTCATGCTTGACGTTGTTGACTTCGTCCTGCACGCCCTGAAGACCTTTTTTGAATTCGACGATGCCCTTGCCGATGGATCGGCCGACGTCGGGCAGACGTTTGCCGAAGATGAGCAGCGCGATGACGAGAAGGACAATCCACTCCACGCCCTGTGGCAATTGAAATGCAAGCACGGTGTGCATGAGTAACCCTTTCTGAGGTCGATTGACAGTATATCGCCGAAACGGGGCCGGGTCATATGCTTGAGGAGGAGTCAGAAGTTAGGAGTAAGAACCCCAGGCGCGCCGAATATAATTTCTCCGTCTCCCGTCTCCCGTCTCCCGTCTCCCGTCTCCCGTCTCCCGTCTCCCGTCTCCCGTCTCCCGTCTCCCGTCTCCCGTCTACTGTCTCCTGCCGGAGGTCGGGCAAAGGTTGGGGCGGGCGTTACAATGAGGGTTTGGCACAGTCAGACGAGGGTTGGTATTGGCACGAAGACGACAAGATCGCGGATTGTCAGCGGACCCGGAACACTATTTCAACCGGTCGCAGCGGCCGCTGCAATCGCTGGTGTTTTTGCTGCCGTTTTTGTTGCTGTACGAGGCGGGGGTTCTGCTGATGCCCGTGAATCAGCAGGTGGGGCACGTGCAGCATATCCTGGCGCGGTCGCTGCTGGCGGATTTGCTGGGTTTGTTCGGGGCCGCGGGGGGTTATCTGCCGGGGCTGGCGGTGGTGATCGTGCTGTTGAGCTGGCATCTGGCGCGCGGGGACAAGTGGGAGTTTGACTGGCGGCTGAACATGGCGATGGGGGCGGAGTCGATGGCGCTGGCCGTGCCGCTGCTGATGTTCGCGCTGTTGTGGGGGCGTGAACCGGCATGGGCGCTGATGTCGCCGCCCCCGGAAGCGTCGCGCGATATCGTGTATTCGCTGGGCGCGGGAGTTTACGAGGAACTGGTCTTTCGTCTGATGGCGATAGCGATACTGCACCTGTTGCTGACCGACCTCATCGGGCTGCACACGCGCACAGGAGCGATCATCGCCATCGCCTGCTCGGCGGGCTTGTTCGCTTCGTACCACTTCACGGCTGACAATCCGTTCACCTGGGTGAAGTTCACGTTTTACAGTGCCGCCGGCGTGTACCTGGCGGTGCTGTACGTGCTGCGCGGATTCGGCATCGTGGCGGCCACCCATGCGTTTTACGATATTTTCTACGTGGCGATGACCTACACGGCGATGGGCCGGCATTGATGCACCGGCGATGCGACGATCAGCCCTGGATCGTCGAGCCGCCGAAGGCGACCAGCAGGTAAATCGCCACGCCGACCACGGCAACGATACCGAGCAGGACCAACAAAAGCGTCAGGCAGCCGGAGCCGGACTTTTCGGCGGCGGAGGTTGGGGAGGCGGGAACGGGTTGGTTGGGGGTGTTTTGTGATGTGGACATGTCGGATGCTTTCGGGATCGGATCAACGCGCACCGAATCGGCGGCGAAGAATGAGGGGATCGGTCATGAACAATGCGATCGCGCAACGACCGCGCGAACAAATGGAGATTGCGATTTTGAAATGGGGAATCACATCGCCGGCGGAGCGCGAAGGAAGATGATGGCTCGACCCGGCGGCGGCGGGGGAGCCGATCCGCGGCGGGTGACGACCGACTGCGCGAAAGATTGATTCGGAGTCGGCGAACCGGCCTGCGCCAGCGCCGCCGAGCAGAGCGGGTTCACCAGCGGGCGTCGATGGAAAGGGTCCGTTTCGCAGCCGCCGTTCCAGCGGGACCATGTGGAGACGAACAGCCGGCTTGCTTCGCTCGTCCCGGCCCGCCAGGTCAGAGGTGTCGATGACCAGGGGCGGATAGCATTTCCGGCAACACTTCCGGGGGTGCTGCCGGGGGCGTTTCCGGGGGCGGTGAGGCAGAAGCCGATCAGCATCACCGGCAACAGACCTGCGGCGATGCAGCGTCGGCGAGCGACCAAGATGGAACGGCTGAAGGACTTCATGCGGCCGGTGGCTCCGGTTCAACCGCGAACAAAGCGGGAACGTCACATCATAACATGCGGTCGGACTTGAGTTGCCTGTCGTGGGCGCTTCGGGGAAACTGTGGGGATGAAAACCATTCTTGTTGTTGTCGTGATGGGATTGCTGATCGGTTCGACGGCCAGGGCGCAGACGGATGCGACGCTGTGGGTCACGCCGTGGCTTGAAAACTCACACGCGGATGTGTCGGGGCAGGCGATGATTTTCAACCAGGGGCACACCGATGCGAACGGCAAGTTCGGACTGGGCATTTATCAGTCGCAGGGCCGCGCCCGCATCGACCCGGCCAATGCGGACAGCCCGGTGTTCGGTTACGACGTGACGTACCTGGACATCGACTCGAACGACCCGCGGTTGCCGGAGCGGCTGACCAATCAACGACTGGCGGCGGGGGCGCATCTGGGCGAGCTGGACAAGTGGAACTTCGCGCTGGTCGGCGGAATCGGATTCGCCAGTTCCAATGCGTATCACGACGGGCAGGCGTGGTACGGCTTCGGCACGCTGATCGCAACCTACGATGACAGCCCGACGACAAGCTGGACGGTGGCGTTGAACTACGACGGCAATCGTTCGGTGCTGCCGGACATTCCGCTGCCGGGGGTCGCGTGGACGAACCGGACGAATCCGAAGCTGACGTATTCGCTGGGGATTCCGTCGTCGTGGGTTTTCTGGAAGCCGTGCGAGCAGTTCACGCTGGCGGCCAATTACGCGATTCCGTACACGGTGAACCTGACGGCGACGGTGCCGATCGTGAAGGAAGTGCGGCTGTACGCGGGTTTTTACAATTCGCTCCAGGCGTTTCACCCGGACGATTCACGCGGCGGGGACCGAATCTTTTTCCAGCAGCGGCGGGCGGAGGCGGGTGTGACGTGGGTTCCCTGTGAAAACTTTGATCTGACGGTGGCGGGCGGGTGGGCGTTCGATCAGCATTTTTCGCGGGGGTATCAGACGTTGAATCCGCACGACCAGTTTGACGTGAGTGATGAGCCGTACCTGCGGGTGAAGTTGAACTTCACGTTTTGAGAATTAAAGAAGTTTCACCACAGCGGGCCACAGAGAATCACAGAGAATGAAAACAGGAAATCAAAAAAGCAAAACAGCAGAACATTGCCCGGCAACTCCGACATGTTGTGCTTTTCCGCTGTTCTGATGTTTTGCTTTTTCTTCCTCTGTGGCTCTCTGTGGCCCTCTGTGGTTAAATCTTTTCTTCTCCGTCGGTGAAGCCGAACTCGCGGAGCCAGTAGTCGATTTCGGATTCGCCGGGCCTGGGACCACCGGAAGTTGAGGGAATGTCATTGGATGGGGGAACCCGGGGCGGCGCTATCGCTCTGCCCCGGCTTGGAGGGATGTCGGGTTCATGTTCAGGTTCAGATTCCGGGGGCGGGGGCGCGTCGGGATCGAGTTGGAATTGTTCGAGCCAGTAGTCGGGGTTGGGGACGACGGTGGGTTTGGCGTCGTGGTCGGCGTCGCGTTTGGACGGCGTGACGAGCAGATGGAGGAATGCTTCGCTGGTCATGGATCGTGCGCGGCGTCGGCGGGCGGCGGTCATCAGACGACGGTCGTTGCTGACGACGATGAGCCGGCGAGGCGAATGGTCGGCGTCGATCAGTTGTTCGATGACGGTGTCGGCGTCGGAGGCGTGGCCGGAGTATCGCAGTTCGACCGGGCCGGTGTATTCGATGTCCAATGGCTTGGGCGCGCCGTCGCAGACGACGACGCATCGCTGATGCGCGAAGCGGCTGGATTCGAGGGCGAGACACAAATGGGCGGGGCAATGGATCGCGCACCAGTCCGGCAGCACGTGCGTGCAGTGCAGGACGTTGTATGCGTCGATGATGAGTGCCATGCGGAATTTCCGATTTCGGATTTTCGATTTGAGGAGGCGGAGCCGGTGTCGTGAAAAATCGACAATCGAAAATCATCAATCGCCACGTGCCGCGGCGATTTGTTCGCGAAGGAGGGCCAGGGCGTTGGGGGCGTCGGTTTCGATGTCGTGGGGGAACTTGCATTCCAAGCTGAGCAAGCCGGTGTAGCCGGCGGCGAAGAGGCCTCTGAGGAACGGGGTGAAGTCGTCGCCGTCGATGCCGGGACAGGTGCGTTCGCGTTTTTCCGCCAGGTGCACGTGACGGATGATCTGGCCGTATTGGCGGCAATCTTCCGGGGGTTCGCCGTTGCGGAGCATATGGAAGAAGTCGGCCAGGAGTTGAACATGGGGATGATCGGCGAGGCGGGCGACTTCGGCTCCCTGTGCGACGGTGTTGATGAGATTGCCCTCGGAAAGCTGGAGCGGTTCGATGACGATGATGACGTTGTGATCGGCGGCGAGGGGGCCGATGCGGCGGAGAACATCGACGAATTGATCGAGGGCTTTGGCTTGGTCGAAACCATCGGGGACGCGGCGGGAGACGCCGGAGCCGAAGACGACGCGATGGATGCCGACCTGGTGGGCGCGGCGGAAAGCGACGGCGGCATAGCGTTCGATGGCGGCGAGATCGACATCGGGTCCGGTGGATTTGAGTGTGCCGGGGAGAAAGGCGTTGGCGGCGGGAATGGGCAGCGGGGAGGACTCGGCCTTGGCGAGATTCGGGGCGAAGGCGTCGTCGGATTCGAGGGGTTTGAGGAAGGATTGGACGTTTTCCTCGATGTAGTCGAAGCCGAGTTTTTGGGCGAGGGGCGCCTGATCGACGGAACCGCAGTTGCCGATTTTCATTGGAGCTTTTCCTGGAGTTTGGCGTCTTTGGCCAGAACCTGTTCGGATTGGGCGATGCGCCAATCGGCGATGCGTTTGGCCAGGGCGGGGTCGGAGAGGGCGATGATTTGCGAGGCGAGCACGGCGGCGTTTTTCGCGCCGGCGCCCCCGGAGCCGACGCCGACGGTGGCGACGGGGATGCCGGGCGGCATCTGCACGGTCGATAGCAGGGCGTCCAACCCGTCGCCGATCCCCCCCGGCATGGGTACGCCGATGACCGGGCGCGTGGTGTGCGCGGCGACGACACCGGCCAGATGCGCGGCCAGGCCCGCGGCGCAGATGAAGCATTTGACGTTCCGACGCTCGGCATCGGCGACCAGATCAAGCACCCGTGCGGGGGTGCGATGCGCGGAAGCGACATGGATTTCGTGGGGAATTTTCAGTTCATCAAGCAGGGCGTGGCACTTGCTCATGGTGTCGAAATCGCTGTCGGAACCCATGAGGACCAGAACGTCGATGGATGGGGCGGTGGGGGGCATGGGGTTGCTCCTTGGTTGCTGTGGCGATGATACAGGATTTGGTGATTGGGTGAAGTGGTGATTGGGTGAAGTGAAGGCGTGGAGGCAACCCGATCGGCGGCGCGACGTGGATGATGGATTACATCACCCAATCCACCATCACCCAATCCAACTTCAATGCACCAGGAAGGAATCGTCTTCGCCGGCGGGGGTTTCGTTGCCGGTGTATTGGGTTTTGTCTTTGGCCTGCCAGATGTTGTCCTGTCCGTTGATGACCGGCAGTTGGAGCCAGGCGACGTTGCCGTCGGTGGTCAGCACGTTTTGCCCGCCGAGGGATTGGTGGTTGGCGCTGTTGGCGTCATCGGGGACGCCCTGGAGTCGCCGGCCGCTGGTGAACAGGGGGTTTTTGTCAGCGAGGACGGCGATGTTGTTTTTGCCGCCCCAGACCGGCCGGTGGTCGGTGAACATGTTCTGGTTGGAGAACTGGATGCAACGTGCGTCGGGCCAGTCGCGCATCTGAACGGTGATGCGAACCGATCCGGTGTTTCCGGGACAGACGAAGCGGGCCGGCTGGACGTAGCCGTTGCGGATCAGCAGAAAAACGTGCGCGGAATTGGACTGTGTGGAGCCATCGTCGTTGAAGCTGTTGATGTGCCACCACGGATCGCCGGATCGGGTTTTGAGGGTGGGCAGTTGGTTATTGAATTGCTGTGCGTACTGGCCGAAGCCCATGCCCGCGGCGGCGAGATTGGACTGGCACGCGGCCTGCCTCGACTGCGCACGCTGATGCGAGAGAACCGGAAAGGCGAGCGACACGCTGATGAGAATCATCGCCGCGACGGTCATCAGATCGGACCATCGCATCCCGCCCCCGCCCCCGGAAGTCAAACCATATGTGCCGGTGGCGTGCTGCGAAGCGCGCTCACGTTTGCGCATGTCAGCGATGCGCTGGAGGGTGCGCTCAACCAGCAGGTCGCCGGGGCGTTCGTCGGGCAGATGATCCAGCACACTCATCAACGCCAACACCTTCGCCGCGCGGGATTGCAATTCCGCGGACAATTCCGGGGGCAACTCCGGGGGCAGCCGGTCGATTTCAAAACCATGATCCACCAGCAGGTCGAGTACCTGCTGGTCGGCGGGGCAAAGGATGTGATCGTGCGAGTCGGTCATGGTATTGGTTCGGTTCGTGAGCGGAAGATGGTCACTTCTTTCAATACTACGAATTTTCAGGCGAGGGGTTCGCTAATTTCCATCGTTCGGCGAAATTCGCCACCGCCGCGTGTAATCGACTTTTAACCGTGCCGAGGGGAACGCCCAACACCTCGGCGATTTCCTGATAGCTGAACTTTTCAAAGTACGACAACAAAAGGATTTGCCGCAGGTGATCGGGCATGGCGTCGATGGACTGACGCACGCGGGCGGTCAGTTCGGATTGTTCAAGGGCCTGGTCGGGCATGGGCAGGTCGGCCTGCATGAAGTCGAGAAAGGACGGTTCATCGCCGCCCCCCGAAGCGACGCTCCCGGAATTGCCCACCGGGGCCGATAAAGTCGTGGTGGGCCGGCGTGCCTGTCGTCGCAGGTAATCGCGCGCCTTGTTCGAGGCGATCGTGAAAAGCCAGGGCTTGAACCGACGATCAATGTCGAACGTATCGGCGGACAGGTGAACCTGTAAAAACGCTTCCTGAAACACGTCATCGGCGGCGGCGCGGCTCCCGGTGAAGCGGATCAGAAAATGGAACAATTCGTGCTGATATCGACGGACCAGCGCGTCGAAAGCCGCGCCATCGCCCGCACGGTAACGGTCGAGCAGTTGCTCGTCGGTGATCGACGGCTTGCTGTCATGTCGCGGCAAACTGTCAGCCATCGGCAAATCGTTCCGCAAAAGTGGAGGAACGATTATACGCGAAGGATGGTAGGGGATGCGGTGTAGGGTATGGGGTATGGGAAAGAACGGGTGCATGACAGTTTTCGCGGGGGGATAGCCGACAAGATGTAGTGGTGGGTCGCCCCGGACGGCGATCCGACGGCAGCCAACGAGCAAGGAGGTTCCATCATGGCGGCACGGACGACACG
>JBAYVY010000067.1:0-12424 GCA_041674345.1 Phycisphaeraceae bacterium
GGGTGACAATCCAGTGGACCCTTGAGCCGTTTGCCACGGCCCCGCTGACGATGCCGAGGCACCGCGATCCGAGACCGGCGAATTCGACACACGATGATGGGCCGAATCTCGGAAAGCGGGTGACCGGGTTCGAACCGGCGACATTCAGCTTGGGAAGCTGACACTCTACCAACTGAGTTACACCCGCGAAGGGACTTGTGATTCTAGCATCGTGCCGCTTCGTCCCGCAAGTAGCCGCGTTTTCAATGCAGCGGCGTCTTCAACTTCGTGTGACGGTTGGAAGTGTGCCGTCCCGATGAGCCGCCGCTGTGAACCGGAGGTTGCCGGGTCGAGTCACGGTTCGCGGAGAGCGATGAGATCGGTTCACTGGCCGGTGTTTCGTTCCAGCGTCACGAGTTTGGCGAAGTAGAAAATCACGGGGTAGATCAGCAGTTCCATGATGAAGCTCGTCGTCAGGCCGCCGATCATCGGGGCGGCGAGTCGGCGCATCGTGTCCGCTCCCGCGCCGCCGGCCCACAGCAGGGGCACCAGGCCGATGAACGTCGTCGCCACCGTCATGGTCTTGGGGCGGATGCGTTTGACCGCGCCGTCATGCACCGCGTGCCACAAATCATCCGCGTTGCGCATGTGTCCTTCCCGTTTGAACCGCTCAAAACTATTATCCAGATAAAGCAGCATCACCAGCCCCGTCTCCGCATCCAACCCCGCCAGCGCGATCACCCCCACCCCCACCGCCAGCGACAGGTTGTACCCCAGCAACCACAGCAGCCAGACCGCCCCGACCAGACTGAACGGCACCGCCAGCAACACAATCATCACCCGCAACCAACTGTGCGTCGCCAGATACAACAGCAGCACAATCACCACCAGCGCCAGCGGCACCGCCACCATCAGCCGCGCCTTCGCCTGTTGCATATATTCATACTGTCCCGACCACACCACACTGTAACCGGTCGGCAACTTCACCTGCTCCGCCACCGACTGACGGGCGCGAGTCACATATGTGCCCACGTCGATCCCGGCGATATCGACGTACACCCAACTGGTCAGCCGGGCGTTCTCGCTCTTGATCATGTCCGGCCCTTTGCGAATCACGAAACGCGCCAACTGTCCCAGGGGTATTTGTGAATTTCCGGGGGTCGGAACAAGCGTCTGCTTCAGCGCGTCGAGGTTGTCGCGCAGTTCCTGCGGATAGCGCACGTTGACCGGGTAACGCTCCAATCCTTCGACGGTCTGCGTCACGTTCATGCCGCCCATGGCGACGGCGATCACATCCTGCACGTCGCCGACGGTCAGTCCGTATCGCGCGATCGCCGCCCGATCAATGTCGATGTCGAGGTAATTGCCCCCCACCGTTTTTTCAGGATACGCGCTGGTCGTGTACCGCCCCGTCCCCTGCGAAGTCTTGATGACCTGTGAAATCCGCTCCGCCAGTTCCGACAGTGTCGTCAGGTCCGGCCCCATCACCTTGATGCCCACCGGCGTCTTGATCCCTGTCGAAAGCATGTCGATCCGTGTGCGAATCGGCATCGTCCACGCATTGGTCAGGCCCGGTATCTGCACCACTTCATTCAACCCCGGCACGTGAATCCCGTTTTCACCGGAACCCGGCAGGGTGTAACCGTACACCAACTCGTCCACCGTGATCGGCCGGGTCACCGGCCAGAGCCGCTCCAGCGGACGCGCGATCCACCCCGGCCAGCCGGTGAAGAATCGTCCCACCGGCACGTGACGCCACTTGTGTTTGTCGCGCTGAAGCATGATCGTCGTCTCGAACATGCTCAGCGGGGCCGGGTCGGTCGCCGTCTCCGCGCGGCCCGCCTTGCCGAACACGCTCACCACCTCCGGAAACTGTTGGATCAGTTTGTCCGTCTGCGACAGCAGTTCGCTCGCCTTGCTCACACTGATGCCCGGATCGGTGGTGGGCATGTAAAGCAGGTCGCCTTCCTCCAGCGGCGGCATGAACTCGCTGCCCAACTGCCGCAGCGGATAGATCGTACTGGCCACCACGACCGCCGCCCCGATCAGCACCAGCCAGCGGAACCTTATCGCCAGCACGAAAAACGGATGATAAATCCACTGGAGCAGCCGCGAAATCGGATTGACCTTCTCGTGAATGATCTTCTGCGGCACCAGCAACATGCCCGCCAGCACCGCCCATGCGACGGCCCCCCACACCGACACCCACGCGATCGCGGCCGCCGGCACGAACATGACGCCCAGCGTGATCGCCGTGTTCCGCGCCCAACCCCATTGCCGGGGCAGCACCCGCGCGGTGATGAAGTAACTCATCAGCACGGGGATGATCGTCACCGCCAGAAACGCCGCCCACGCCATGGCGAAGCTCTTGGTGTACGCCAGCGGTTTGAACAGCCGCCCCGATTGCTCGCCGAGCACGAACACCGGCAGGAACGACACGACGATGATGAGCAAGCTGAAGAACAAGCTGGGGCCGACCTCCTTGGCCGCGTCCGTGATGATTCGCCGGCGATCGCCCGGAATGGCCGGCTTGCCCGCCTTTTCAAGCTCGTGCAACCGTTCTTCCTCGCGGTCCAGATGTTTGTGCGCGTTCTCCACCATGATGATGGAGCTATCGACCATCACGCCGATGGCGATGGCGATGCCGCCCAGCGACATGATGTTCGCGTTGATGCCCAGCAGATGCATCACCAGCACGCTGGCGATGACGCCGGTGGGCACGACGAACACCGCCACCAGTTCGCTGCGGGCGTGCAACAGGAACAGGATGCACACCAGCGCCACCACCGTGACTTCCTCAATCAGCGTGTGCCGCAGCGTGTTCACCGCGCGGTCGATCAGATCACTGCGATCGTAAGCCGTCTCGATCCCCACGCCCGGCGGCAACCCCTTTTCCAGTTCCGCCAGTTTCGCCTTCACCGCGTCAATCGTGCGCCGGGCGTTTTCCCCGAAACGCATCACAATGATCCCACCCGCCGCGTCGCCCTCGCCGTTCCAATCCGTCACGCCCCTGCGAATCTCCGGCCCCACGCGCACATCCGCCACGTTCGCCAGGTAAATCGGCGAACCGGACTCGTCGGCGCCCAACGAAATTTCCCGCAATTGTTCCAGCACCTTCGCAGATCGCGCCGCGTCGATGTTCCGCCCCTCCGCGCGCGCCGCGGCGATCTCCGCATCGCTCAATTGCCCCAGGTAGCCCCGCCCGCGCACCATGTATTCGGTTTCGCTCTGCTCGATCACCCGCCCCCCCACATCGAGGTTGGATCGTTCCACCGCCATCTTCACCTGCTGGAGCGGCAGGTTGTACGCCAGCATCTTCACGGGATCGACCACGACCTGATACTGTTTGACGAATCCGCCGATCGACGCGACTTCGCTCACGCCGTCCACGGCGGTCAGTTCGTAACGCAAATACCAGTCCTGCATGCCGCGAAGATCGGCGAGATTCTGCTGCGATTCCGCCAGCGGCTTGCCGTCGAGCGGACAGGTCCGGCGTTCGGGGAAGATGCGGTGATGCACGAGTCGCGCCCGGACAGCCGGGTCATTCGGCGCGTCATCGGGGCCGGCGTACCACCTGTCGGTCGTCGGATCGCGCCACGCGCCGTTGGGGTGGTCGGGGCAGTATTTGCCGGTAATCAGGGCGTATTCATACACCCAGCCGACGCCGGTGGCGTCGGGTCCGATCTGCGGCGTGACGTCCGGCGGCAACTTGCCGGACACGAAGCTCAGTTGCTCCAGCACCCGGCTGCGCGCCCAGTAGAGGTCCGTGCCGTCCTCGAAAATGATATAGACGTAGCTCATGCCGAACATGCTGTAGCCGCGCACGACCTTGGCGTAAGGCACGGCCAGCATGGCGGTGGTCAGCGGATAGGTGACCTGGTCTTCGACGATTTGCGGGGCCTGGCCGGAATACTCGGCGCGGATGATGACCTGCGCGTCCGACAGATCGGGGATCGCGTCGAGCTTGATGTTGAACACCGCCCACACGCCCGCCGCCACGAGGAACAGCGTCAGCAGCATCACCATGCCGCGATTGCCGATGCACCATTCGATCAGTCGTGCGATCATGGTTGACTCTGTTTCCTTGACAAAAACTTCCGGGGGCGTGCGATCATGGTTGACTCTGTTTCCTTGACAAAAACTTCCGGGGGCGTGCGATCACGGTTTACTTCGCTTCCTTGCCCGGGGGTTCCGGGGGCGTGGACGGACCCGTGACCGGTAGCGCATGCCGCGCATCAAAACAGCCGAGCATCGTCGAACCGAAATACGGATTGCGCACTTCGCCGGCGATTTGGAGCCACGTCGTGCCGCCCTGTCCGGCGCGGAACATCGGGCAATGCAGTTGCTCCACTTCTTTGCCGAACGTCGGCGGAACGCCCGTCGCCAGCAACAGTTTGTTCAATGCCGTACTCAGATCGGCGAACGCCTGACGGGCGGGCTTCAGTTCGGTGATCCGCGTCAACTCCAGCGCCTTGCCCCGCACCGTGGCGACCTCCGTGTGCTGATGCCAGAAATGTTCGTCCCGCATCCGAACCTTCAACAGATCATCCACCGTCTGCGCGATCGCCTGCGATTCGCCGGCCATGTCCGCCGTCGAGTCACCGGCAAGGCGGGATTGAATGTTCAGGTAATGCGTCAGAAGTTGATTCAGCGCCTTGGCCGCGTCATCGGGCAGGGCCGCGATTTCGCTGGGGCCGGTCGTCGCCGCCGTCGCCTTCTGATCGGCCGCGAGGTCGCCCTTGATCATTTTCGCCAGCGATTCGCGCATCCGCGCTTCGCTGTCGATCAGGAATTGGCCGCTGGTGACGACCATCTCGCCGGGTTTCAGGCCGTCGATGATTTCGATCTGATCGTTTTCAGTCTGCACGCCGGTCTTCACGTCCCGCGGCTCGAACTTGCCGTCGCCCAGACTCACGAACGCCACCTGGCGTTCGCCGGTGTCGATGATCGCCGAGCGCGGCGCCAGCGTGCGATCGGTCGCCAATGTGCTGTGAATCTCCACCGTGGCGAACATGCCGGGCTTGAGCAGGCCGGTCGGATTGTCGAACGCCAGCCGCACCGTGATTTGCCGCGTTTTCTTGTCGAGGTAGGGGTAGATGTAAACCACCTTGCCCGCGAACGCCTGACCGGGAATGTAGGACAGCGACATCACCGCCTCCTGCCCGACCGTCACATAGGGCAACTGATCCTCATACAACGTCACCATCACCCACACGCGCGACAGATCGGCGATGCGATACACCTGCATCCCCGCGTCAACTTTCATGCCATCGACCGCCTGCTTGGCGATCACGACGCCGTCCGCCGGACTGGTGAAACGCAGTGTCTTCTCCGGCTTGCCGCGTTGCTCCATCGCCGCGATCTGCTCATCACTGATGTCGAAAAACCTCAGCCGCGTACGCGCCGCGTTCAACAACCCTTGTTCGCCCTTGGCCGCCGCCGCGGCCAGGTATTCATCCTGCGCCGCGTAAAGTTCCGGCGAATACAGATCGAAAAGCGCATCGCCCTTTCGCACCGGCTGTCCGAGTTGATCGACGTAAAGTTTCTCGATCCAGCCGGGCGTTTTGATGTTCACGTCGTACAACCGGGTTTCGTCGTAGTCGATGCCGCCGACGGTTCGCAGTGTTTTGACCAGCGGGCCGGTGGTGACCGGCGAGACGCGCACACCGATGTTCCGCGCCACCACCGGGTTGATCGTGACTTCGCCGGTGAACTTCGCCGGATCGAGCGGCACGAGTTTCATGCCGCAAATCGGGCAATCGCCGGGCTGGGGCAGCACGACCCACGGGTGCATCCCGCAGGTGTAATATTGCGCCCTCACTTCAGGGCGCAGACCCCGCAGGGCGTTGACGACTTTGTCGTGTTCTTCATCGCCGATCAATTTTTGATCCAGCGCGAGATCGACCTGTGCGACGGCGTTGTCCATTTCGCCGCGTGTGGCGGCCCGAAATGCCGGGCTGATCCACACACCGAAAACCAGACCGGCGGCCAGCACCACGACCACCGCGGCGATCTTCCACAATGCCGGTCCGCGCGGCGGGGGCGTCGATGATGTGTGTTGCGATTCGCTCATGGCTGTGCATCCTTTCGACCCAACACCTGCTGCAATTGCGCCAAATCCTGTTGCATCTCCGCCACGCTCTGGTGATACATCCATTCAAACGTCAGCACCTTGCGCCAGTTGTCCACCACCGTCAAAAAGTCGCTTTTCCCCGCTTGATACGCGCTTTGCGAAACCGTCGCGGCCTGCTTCGCCTGCGGCACGATCACATCGCGGAACAACAACGCCGATCGCTGTTGCGTTTCGACGCTCAGCATCGCATCCTGCACCTCGAACGCCAATTGATTTTGCGCGGCGGTCAGTTCCGCGACGCCTTCCATCACGCCGGCCAGCGCCCCGCGCTCCTCCGCATCGCGTTTGCCCTGCCAGATCGGAAGATTCACGCCGAAGCTGAACCACCATTGATCCTTCCCGTTGGACATCGGTGCCATGTCGCTCTTGTCCACCGTGTTGTACGTCATCGCCACGTTCAGGTCGGGCCAGCGGTTCAGCCGCGCCAGTTTCAACTGCTGACGATACGCCTCGATGCGGTCGTGCGCCTTTTGCAATTGCGGGTTACTCCTGGCCGCCTCGGCGAGCAGTTCATCCAGTTGCAACGCCACCTCCGACAGCGCCACCGCCTGAGGGGCGGGTATCGCCGCTTCAAGGGGCCGGTCCATCAAGCTGTTGAGCATGCCCTTCGCGCTGGTCTGCCGCCGCCGCAGCGTCAGCAACTGATTATCCAGCTCGCTCAGTTCCACCGACGCCCGCAGCACATCCTGCTGCATCGCGGTTCCCGCCTCGTACATGCTCCGCGCGATCCGGTGGAACTGCGCCATCAGTTGTCGATTTTCTTCGGTGACTTCGATCTGCCGCTGCGTGAGGTACACACTCCAGTACGCCCGGCGGACATCGGCGGCGACGCCCAGCATCGCCGTTTCCAGGTCGCGCCGCGCCATCGTCGTTTCCTGCTCCGCGATGCGCCCCCGTGTCGCCAGTTTGCCGGGAAACGGCAACTGCTGGCTGACCATCGTCATCACCCCCACCATGCCCGCCGCGGTTTCCGGCATCGACCCCACCGGCGGCGAAACCGTCAGCATCGGATCGTCCAAACTCGTGACCCGCGGTATCTCCTGCGACAACCGCTCGACCCGCCGCCGCGCCGCGATGATCGACGGATGACGCGCCAATGCGAGTTTGACGTAATCTTCAACGCCCGCGTCGGCCGGCGGCGATTCATCGGCCTCCGACACGGTGATCGCCAGCGTATCGCGGGTGTGTTGCGACGGATTGTCGGCGATGCGCCACCGCAACTCGTCGCCCCGCCGCCAATCATTCGCCGCCTCATCGGTGAACGGCGAGTCGCAACCCGCCAGCACCAGCAACAGCGGCAGAATCATCGAGGTTGTTGGAGTACGCATGAGTCGTCCGTGTCAAAAGTGAAAAGTCGGAAATTATGGAAAGTCGGAAGTCGGAAGTCGGAAAAATTTTATACACGGGTCTTTACTTCCCACTTCCCACTTTCCGCCTACTTCCCACTTCCGCCTTCCGACTTCCGACTTTCTTTCGCGTCGTCGATTTGTTTCAGATACTTCGCGGGATTCTCGTTGAACTGTTTGATGCACATCGGGCAACAGAACTCGACCAGGTGATTGGCGATGATGCGTTGCACGGGCTTGCCCATCTCCCCGAGCTTGTCGCCGGAGACCGGGCACGTGGTCAGCGGATAAACGGGTTTCTGCCGGGTGATGATCGCTTCGTCAATCTTGGCCAGATATTTGCCGGGATCGGCGAGAAAATCCTTCTTGCAGGATGCGCAGCAGAAACGAATCAGGCGGTTCTTGTAAACAAAGTTGACCGGCTCGCCCATGTCCCCGCCGAGCTTTTCCCCCGACACCACGCACGTCGTCAGCGGATACCAGGGCAACTGCGCGGCAATGATCCTCGCATCCACCCCCGGAAGGTATTGGCCGGGTTCCTTGTTGAACGCATCGGCATTGGCCTGACTTGCGAAACGCAACTCACGCCCGTCGTGCTGAATGACGACCTGTTTGGCGTAATCGGGCAACGCCTCGCCCGTCACCGGATCGGACGCCAGCGGATAGGGATCACCGGCCCACACGGTAACTTTGTCCGGGTGATGAGCCGCATGATCTTCATGATCGGCGGCTTGCGCCAACGGCGCGGTCGCCAACGAAATCGTCAGCAGTGCCATTGCGGTTCGCATGGAACATTGGAAGAACGTGCGGCTCATGGGTCGGCTCCGTGAAAAGGGGTGAAAAACATCCGTCGGGGATGTAAACGCCGCCAGACCCCGCCGAGGTTCAATCTTTCGGAATTTCCGCCGAACTTTACGTACAACAAGCCCTCAGTGCGCCAACACCAGCGCCCCCACGCCGGACAGGATCACCACGCCCGCACTGATCCGGGGGGCATTGCGACTGATCCACGCGAAACGCTCGGATCGACCCAACCGTCCGAGACTCAGAACGATCAACACACCGACCGCCACCAGTGTCAGGGCAAGCCCCGCGCTGAATCCGAGCACCATGAGCAACCCCCAGCCGGTCTTGCCGACGCTCAGCGCCAGCAACATGACCGTGATCGACGCGGGACAGGGAACCATGCCCCCGGCGGCACCGAACGCCATGATCTGCCCGGCGGACGGGCGCACGCCCTGCCGCACATATGCCGGCATCGTCGCGGCATGGGAACGAATGTGCGCCTCTTCCTCCAGGTCCACGTGGTCATGCCCATGATCGTGATCGTGGTCGTGGTCATGGGGATGCGCATGGTCATGGGGATGAGCATGGCCATGAGGATGAGGGTGAGGATGAGGGTGATACTGATACGTCTTGACCTTGCGCGGCCAGCGCCGCCAGAGCATCCAGCTCCCCAGCGCGATGACGACGATCCCGCTGCCGATCTGCAACCATCGGCCCGCCTGGTCCGCGAAGGCCTCCTGACCGATCCACAGGGCCAGCATCGCAATGGCGATGACGACAATGCTGTGCGTGGCCGCCACGGACAACCCCAGAAGGATGGCATCCCGCTTGGTGCCCTTGATTCCGATCAGATACGCCGCCGTCAGCGTCTTGGCGTGGCCCGGCTCCAGGGCGTGCAGCGACCCCAGCGCCAGCGCCGAGGGAAAATACAACAACGAAAGCGACGGATCCATCATGGCGAAATGTTCCTGTGTGGGGGCGTTATTTCAGATAGGACTTCACAACATCCATCAGCACCTCGGTCGCCCGCCGGCGTTCGGCCGGGATCGGCTCATGCGGGTCCAGGACGTGTTCGCGGACGTGTCCTTCGATGATCCGGAACATCAGGCCGTTGATGGCCCCCCGGCAGGCGGCGACGGTCTGGAGGATGACATCGCAGTCGCGTTCCTGCTCCAGGGCCTTTTCAATGGCCTCCGCCTGGCCGCGGATGCGCCGGATGCGGTGGAGCAGTTTTTTCTTGTCGTGAATCGTATGCGCCATCGGGTAGCTCCTCGGCCCCGGCCATATACCATACCCCAGTATTGTATATTACCGCCGCCGGTTGTCAATCAGCGCGGGCGGACCCATTCCAAACCGCCCGCTCGTCGCTGTTTTGCCTGATTCGCCGCAAGCTGCAACAATGCGTTTGAAAATTGAACCTTCCGGGGGGCAATGGCGTTTGGAAAGGTAGCCCGTGAGCGGCAGATCGGCGAACGACCCCCGGAACGACCCCCGGAACGACCCGCGGAATGGTTCCCGGAACGCGATGGAGCGGTTTGAGCGGTTGGCGTGGCCTGAGATGGCGGTGATGTTGCGCGCGGCGAAGTTTCTGACCCGCCGCGACGACCAGGCCGAGGACTTGGCGCAGGAAACGATGCTCAAGGCGATGCGTGCGATGGACCGGTTCATCGACGGTTCGGACATCAAGGCGTGGCTGATGACGATTCTGCGGCGAACGCACATTGACCGGTTGCGCGCCGCTCAACGGCGCGGCGTGGAACAGGCGCTGCCCTCGGAAGTGGAAGATGATCGTCCGCCGGCCGGTCGATATGACGATTACTTCCGGGGGGAACCGGAACAGTTGATGAACCGGCTGGACGATGAAACGGTGATCGAAGCGATGCGACAGTTGCCGGACGAGATTCGCTGGACGCTGTTGCTGGTGGACGTGGAGCGGATGGATCACGCGGAGGCGGCGACGGTGCTGGGCGTGCCGGTGGGCACGATCAAGAGCCGGGCGCACCGCGGACGCGCGATGTTGCGGGACCGGTTGTACGCACAGGCCCCTGAGCGATTCAAAAGGAACAAGCCATGATCGGCGGACGAAACGAACAGGATGAGCCGATGGACCGGCTGGACGCGGCGACCAGCGCGCGGCTGGCGAAGCTGGGCGCGATGCCGGTGGATGTGTCGCGGTTACAGACGAAGTTGCGCCGGGCGATGGATCATGAGCGGCCCGGTGCGACGATGAACATTTCCCGATGGCGATGGTCATGGCGACCGGTGTCCGGGATCGCGGCGATGTTCGTGGCGGCGGGGTTGATCGGGTGGCTGGCGATCAGCGGCGGATCGCAGGCGGTGATCGCGGCCCCGGCGGAGTTGGCGCAGCTGCACGAACAGGCATCGCGCGATGTGCCTGCGATGATGCGGGCGACGAGCGTGGACGAGGCGAACACGTTGCTGGCCGGGCAACTGGGCGGGAGCAAGCCGCTGCCGAATCAGATGCCGGGGCGGATGCATGCCTGTTGTTTGCGGCAGTTCGCGGGCATGGCCCTGAGTTGCGTGATGATCGAATGGAAGGGGAAGATGGTGAGCGTGGCGGTGGCGGATGCCGATCAATTGCGATCGCCGCCGGGCCGGACGGTGGAGCGAGGCGGTCGGAGGTTCACGCTGCACCGTGCGAACGGCGTGAACATGGTGATGGCCGGTGAACACGGGCGATGGCTGTGCGTGATGGGTGACGCGGTGGACGAGGACTTGCTGGACATCGCGGCGGGGATCAGGTTCTGACAACGCCCCCGCCCGCCGAACCCCGGAGCAGCGGGCGGACGGATCGGGGGGATTCGCAAACAGAATGGATGCGATCAATGCGGCGATTGTCGGGCGGCGGTGACGACTTCGTTGGCGGGCAGGCGGGTGGTGTAGTCCGCGTTCCACTGGACATAGCGGATGACGCCTTGTTTGTCGATGATGTAAACAGCGGGGACGGGCAGCAGATTTTCCGTGTTTTTGCCGCCGGACGCCGCGGCGAGGTTGATGCCGTAGCCGCGATATTTCGCCTGCGTGGATGCATCGAGCGCGAACGCCAGGCCGAACGCTTTGGCGAGGGTCATGTCGCTGTCGCTCAGCAGCGTGTAGTTCAGGTGATCCTTCGTCATCGTCTTGCGTAATTCGGCGGGCTGATCGGGCGTGACGGCCAGCAGTTGATAGCCCATCGCGCGCAACTGACCTTCCACGCGAGACAGGTCGGCCAGGTGGCGGTTGCAGTACGGGCACCATCCGCCGCGGTAGAAAATCAGAATCGTCGGCGAGGCGTGGTAGGCGTGTGTCAGATCGAAAGGTTCTCCGTCCACGGTTCGCAGCACGGCGGAGGGCGCGGTCGCGCCGACGGGCGCGGGCCGCACCGCATCGGCGCTTGCCGCCACGCCGGGCGTCCAAGCCGCGGCTTCGGCGGATGGGGCGGCATCGGTTCGCGTCACGCCCTGATCCGTGCCGCAACCACCGAGCATCATCAACATCGCGGCCAACCCGATCAACATGGTCATTCGCATAGCGCACCTCGTCCGAATGAAAAGGTCAAACCCTGACAACCGGAAATGGTATGGACGCAACGCGACAGGAATCCAGCGATTACTTACCCGGAAACGTGAGTTCGGGATAAGCCGGTCGCCGCGCGCCGAAACGGGGGTGGGGGAAATTGCTGATTGCTGATTGGAGGAGAGGCGGCAGCGCCGCATGTCAATGCGGCTCCCGGAACGCGGCGCGCCGCCGCATCACCGCGCGCCGCCGGCACCGCAATGGCTTGCGGTGCTATGCACGGTATTCACCGCATCAAACAGCGGCGGCGACGACTTTGTTTTCACTGAAAACAAAGTCATCATCCCCGTTTCACTCGTCCGCGTGACCGCGCCGGGAGCGGTGCGGCTCGTCAATCGCCTGTGTCTTGCGTGAATTTCACGGTATTCGCCGCGTGAAACGATGTCCTGAATATTCTATTTTCGTCGAATATAGAACGACGGGCGTGAATGTTCTTCGCCGCGGAACCCGGGGCGGCGCTCGAAGACTCGCTCTGCCCCGGCTTGGGTTGGAGATTGCCTTTTCAACCGGTACCGGTGCCGGCCCCCCCGGCACCCCCGGAAACACCCCCGGAAACACCCCCGGAAACACCCCCGGAAACACCCCCGGAAACACCCCCGGAAAC
>JBAYVY010000068.1:0-12410 GCA_041674345.1 Phycisphaeraceae bacterium
CAGCGAGTTGATTCGGCGAACTCGATGGCGAAATGACCGTGAGAACGCGCCACGCGCCCCCTCTTTGTTCCGCATCCGCAGTACAAGGGGTAAATCAGAGGCTCCTTTCGTCATTCGTCATTTCCTGTCGCCCCCGAAAGTTTGGGCGGACCCCCATGACGCATTTTCCAGAATCATCTCGTATCCACGATCAACTGCGGGTATGATGTTGCCATTGTCTCGGAGAAGGATCGCCAATGACCGTCATCGGACGACGACATCGCCTGGCCTCGCTGCTCTGCTTCATCGCGGTGATTTTCGCCGCTTGCGCCGCTCAGGCCGCGCCCATCGTCAGCGAATCCTTCGACTATTCCCCAGCAGGTACCTTCCCCGCCAATGCCGACGGCGGCACCGGCTTCACCGCCGCGTGGATTCCCACTTTCACCCCCCTTCTGGCATCCACCGGCCTGACCCATCCCTTGGTCTTCAACGCATCCGGCCTAGCGTTCACCAGCCCCGCCAATACCACCGGCTCCATCAAACGCGTCGTCAATACCGCCGCGTTCGGCTCCGATCTCGCTCCCCAAAACAGCGCGACATTCGGTGCAGACAAGGCCTCCGGCGACCTATGGATCTCCTATCTCCATCAACTTAACAACTCCTATTCCTACCTCGCCTTCGGCAGTTTCTTTGTCGGAACCACCAGTGACAATACCTCCCGCTATCGTGTCACCATCGGAACCCACACCGGTGGCTACTATCAACTCACCGCCAACACCGTCAACCTCGTCATCATCCACATCCATTTCTTTCCCGATAGCCCCGACCAATTCACCCTCTGGGTCAACCCCGCCTCCCTGACCAACCTCACCACCGCCAACGCCGTGGACGATTTTTCCATCGCCATCACCGCCTTCAATCTCTTTCAACTGGCCAACATCGCCTCCACCGGCACCGCCACCTTCGACGAGTTCCGCATGGGCACCTCCCTCGCCGAAGTCATCCCCGAACCGGCTTGCCTCGCCCTGCTGGTCACCATGCTCTGCGTTCTGCCGCCGACCCGCCGACCCGCCGCGATCAGTCCTGATCGCGGAAACACGACATGAAACCGACTCTGACGCTCATGCTGGGTCTGCTGATGTTCTGCGCCCACCCCCGGAAGTTGGACATCACCCTCAGCGTGCAACGCGCGCGTTCCGGCCCGAACCACCGGTGATCGCTGCCGTCCAACTGCACCAGTTCGCCGAAGCACTCACGCCGGGCGCGGCGCGGATGTCGTCGTCGTTCGCTTCGCCTCGCCCGCCACAGACCTTCGCCGGTCAACCAGCGACGCAACGTCTCGTGATCGGCCGCCAGATCGTCGCGCGCCGCCATCTGCTCCGCCGCCAGCGTCGGACCCCAACCCTGATACTGTTCACGGGACAACGTCAACGCCCGACCGCGACGCGCATCGGCCAAACGCCGGTTGTTCCCCGCCCGACCCCGCAGCCGGTGCGCCAACCCGCCATCGCCCTCGGCCCTGTACCGCCGCCACAACCGCTTGGTCTGACGGTAGCCGAGGCCCAGTCGTCGTGATGCCTCGTTGAGCGTCATTTGCTTGTCTCTGACTCGGCTGAAGTGTCTCCAAATGGGGACACTTCTACTTCGGTCTCAAGGGGACATTTCCACATCGGTTCCTACACTCCACTCCCAACTCCACTCCCAACTCCTTGGTTCCCCGCCCCCGCCGCGTTACAATGCTCTTCCTTCCCGCCTTTTCGGAGCTTGCGATGAGTAGTGACGCCAAAGACCCCTTGTCCGACGCCCTCAACGCCCTGCACGACACCGATGCCGACGCCGAAAACCTGCTCAAGCGGGACGCCGCCCTCGATCAGCACATCGACTCCGCGCTGGACGGTGAAGAGGATCTCGACCTCGGCCACTTCCCCGCCGACGACGTGGACGGCTCCACCCAGGACCTTTCCGAACTGACCGCCTTCGCCTCGCCCGACGATGCCGGCTCGCCGCGCCAACGCCCCGCACCACGACCCAAAATTCGCCGGCCCACCCAACTCCATCACACCGGCGTCAAACTCTGTCTCATCATCGGCATGCTCCTGCTCATCCCCGGTCTCTGGGCCGTCGGCATTCTGCTCGGACTCAATGTCCCCATGGCCTACCGAACCAGCGCCCGCGGCATGGCGTACCTCATGCTGGTGTGCTGGCCGGTCGCCGCGGCGCTGATCGGCGGGTCGATCCACTACGCCCGCCATCTCGCCGAGATCGAGGCCCGTTTCGACGCCGCCGAGGAAGCCGAAATCGACGAACCCAATCAGGGCGATTGACAACCCCGCGCTCCGCTGGCATCGGTTTTGCCCTGATGCCGCTCGTGTCCAACACGCGCTAAACTGCGCAAAAACTCGGCGGTCTTCGTTAGAAAACCATGAGGTCCGCATCCGACCATTGACCGCCGATGCACCGGCGGGTACAAAAGAAAGCAACCGATCTGTGTGCGCGATTGGGCCGCCCGCTTCGGGCCGATCCATCAAGGCCCCGATGATTCACGAACGGATTCTCGCGGTGTTCCACTAACACAGTACGCCGGGTCTTTCCGGCGGACCAACCGAAAAGGAGTCCCATTATGGCCGCCAAGAAGGCCGCTACCGGTTCCAACAAGCCCCAGTCCACCGTCCGCAAAATCGCCGCTCCCGCGGTGAGCCAATCCGCCGCGCCGAAGAAAACCCCATCGAAGAAGGTCGCCGCCGCACCCCAAGTGCCGACCTTCGACGAGATCGCCCTCCGCGCTTTCCAGATCTGGGAAGCCAAAGGCAAACCCGCCGGCCAGGACGCCATCAACTGGCGGGAAGCCGAGGCCCAGCTCCGCACCGAGCGCGGCCTGTAAGCCGGACGCCACAAAGCCGCGAACGCTGGTCGCGGTCCCGGACGATGTGACAACGCAAAACTCATCGGCACGCGCCGCATATGAAGACCGCGCCCAACGGTCGCGGCTTTGTGTGTTTCGTGTCACTTCCCGCGCCTTCCCGGCAGCGCGTGGCGCAGCAGTTGATCGACGTTTTCCACGAAGATGAACTTCAGCTTCTTTTTCACTTCCTCGGAAATATCAGGCATATCTTTTTCGTTCAGCTTCGGCACCAGCACCGTTTTGATCCCCGCCCGGTGGGCCGCCAGCGTCTTTTCCTTTAATCCGCCGATGGGCAGCGCCAACCCGCGCAGCGAGATTTCTCCGGTCATGGCGACCTCCTTGCGGACCGGCTGATCGGTCAGCAACGACGCCAGCGCGGTGAACATGGCGACGCCGGCGCTGGGGCCGTCCTTCGGCACGGCCCCGGCGGGCACATGCACGTGAATGTCGAGTTTCGCCAGTTCGTCCAGGTTGATGCCGAGCGATTTCGCCCTGGTTTTCACGAGTGAAAGCGCCGCCTGCGCCGATTCCTTCATCACCTCGCCGATGTGTCCGGTGAGCATAAGGTTGCCCTTGCCGGGATATTTGGTCGCCTCGATGAACAGCACTTCCCCGCCGAACGGCGTGTACGCCAGCCCCGTGACCACGCCGGGCGCGCTGCTCAGCAGCCGGGTTTCGCGGACGAACTGTTCGGGGCCGAGGTGTTCGAGCACCCGCTTCGCATCGACGGCGACCTTGCGTTTGATCTTGCCCTCGGCGACCCCGGACGCGATGGCGCGGCAGACAGCGCCGATCTGTCGTTCCAGATTACGCACGCCCGCTTCACGGGTGTAGTCATTCACAATTTTGTCGATGGCGGGTTTGCCGAACGCGATGTGCGTGTTTTTCAGGCCGTTTTCGGTCAATTGCCGGGGCACGAGGTAGCGGCGGGCGATCTGATATTTCTGCTGATCGGTGTAACCGGGAATTTCGATGATTTCCATGCGATCGCGCAAAGCGGGCGGAACGGGATCGAGGTAATTGGCGGTGGCGATGAACAGCACGCCGGACAGATCGAACGGCACATCGAGGTAGCGGTCGCTGAACGAATTGTTCTGGCGTGGGTCGAGGACTTCGAGCAGCGCGCTGGCCGGGTCGCCGCGGAAGTCGGCCCCGAGTTTGTCGATTTCGTCGAGCATCATCACGGGGTTGTTCGCGCCGACGCGGCGCATTTCCTGAATAATCCGTCCGGGCATCGCGCCGATGTACGTCCGCCGATGCCCGCGAATCTCCGCCTCGTCCCGAATCCCGCCGAGCGACAGCCGGGCGAACTTGCGCCCCAGCGCATCGGCGATCGACTGGCCCAGCGACGTTTTGCCCACGCCCGGCGGGCCGACGAAGCACAAAATCGGCCCGCGGCCGGCGGGATTGAGTTTGCGCACGGCCAGGTATTCGATCAGCCGCCGCTTCACTTTTTCCAGGTCGTAATGATCGCGGTTGAGGATGTGGCGGGCGCGGTCCAGGTCCAGGTTGTCCGCCGTCGTGACCGACCAGGGCAACTCGGCCAGCGTTTCCAGATATGTCAAAATCACCGAGTATTCGGGGCTGGCGGCGGGTATCGCCTCCAGCCGTTTGAGTTCGCGTTCGGCTTCCTTCATCACCGCTTCGGGGGGCTTGGCCTTTTCGATTTTTTCGCGCAGCTCGGCGATCTGCTCGGCGGATCCGCCCTCGGCGATGCCCAGTTCCTTTTGAATCGCCCGCATCTGTTCGCGCAGATACGCCCGCCGCTGCACGTCGGTGATCGTCGATTGAACGTCGTTGTTGATCTTCTGCTGAAGTTTGGCCAGTTCGAGCTGGCGGGTGATGTGCTTCTGCACCGCCGCGACGCGCCGGGCGACGTCCAGTTCCTCCAGCACCGGCTGTTTTTCCTCGGCGTCGAGCGCGAGGTTCGCCGCCAGGAAATCCGCCAGCCGCCCCGCTTCGTCGATGTTCATCACCACCGTCTTGGCCTGTTCGGGCGCGTGGGGCGAATGATCCAGCAGGGCGATGGCGGTCTCCCGCAGATTTTTCACCGCCGCTTCCAACCGGCGGTCCATCGTGAGCGTTTCATCCAGCGCGGCCACATCGGCGATGTGATACGGCTTGGTCTGGGTGTAACTCTTGATGCGAAAGCGCGACAGCCCATGCACGATCAACTCGATGTTGTCATCGGGCTGACGCAACAGTTTGAGCACCAGCACGGCACAGCCGACGGTGTAAAGATCGTCGGTGCCGGGTTCTTCGTTGTCCGCGTTTTTCTGGCAGACCAGCCCGATGATTTTGCTCTTGGGCAGCGACGCATCGAGCAAAGCGCGGCTCGAAGGCCGGCCGACCGACAGAGGCATCACCGTGCCGGGAAACATGACAGTTCCGCGAATCGGCAGAATCGGCAACGAACCGGGCAATTGCTCAATCTGCAAATGAAGCCCCCCCGCCCCCGGAAGTAACGCCCCCGAAGGCGGAGCCGGCGGCGAACCCGATGGTACTTCCGGGGACGGGGGTGGGGGTGGGGCCGGGGCCGGGGGCGCGGATTTATCGGAGGGCGGCGTGTCGGGCGTCGTGGGTGGATTGGATTTTTTTTTAGCCAAGATGATTCACCGGAAACGGGTGTGATGACCAGAGCGTTCACGCATCGGGAGCGCCGGAGCGACACGCCCCGGCTCGCGCCACGATGCCTACAACTTGCCGGGGGTTACAACTTCCCTGGGCGGGGGCGTGGCAGGTGTATCCAGAGCAGGCCGTTGCATTGATCGGCGGTGATGTGTTCGGTGTCGATGCCTTCGGGGAGTTGGAGTTTGCGTTCAAAGGGGCCGTAGTCGATTTCCATGGCGAGGATGCGGGGAACCTGGCCTTGGGTGTCGGGGGCTTGCGGGGTCGGCGCTTCCGGGGGTTGGCGTTGGCCGGAGATGATGAGGATGCCGGGTTCGACGTGGACATTGATGCTGCCGCGTTCAACGCCCGCCAGATCGACGCAGACTTCCAGCCGATCATCGAACGCATATGCGTTGATGTTCGGCGTCCACGCTTCGATGGGGCAGTAGCGTGAGAAGTGCGGCTGACCGGCGGGGTGACCGAAGACATTGTTGAAATGCGAACCGGGCATCGGACGACGGGCGAGTTCGATCATGGCGGAACCCTTCGATTTCGGATTGCGGATTTCGGATCGCGGATTGGCAGACCGGCCGACATACGGCGGCCCCGATTCAATCCGAAATCCGCAATCCCAATTCCACAATCCTTATCATCTTATCCGCCGGCGGCGTGTGCGATCAACAATTTCCATTTTTCGCCATTGCCTAACTCGCCGGGATGCCCCATAATCGTCGGCTTGTCCGAAGTTTGAAGTCCCGATTTACAGGAGCGAAACATGGCTTTTGACGCATCCGTACACGCCAAAGCGATTGATCTGACGAAACTTTCGATTGAAATGACCACCGCCGCCGGTTCGGGGCATCCAACTTCCGCCGCGTCCTTGTCGCACATTGTCACGGTGCTGTTCTACAACCATCTGCGTCACGACCCCGCCCAGCCGGCCCACCCCGCGTCCGACCGCCTGGTTCTCAGCGAAGGCCACGCCGTGCCGATCGTTTATGCCGCGTGTGCCGATCTGGGCATCAGCGCGATCTACGACGGCCAGCTCCGCCCGACCACCCGCGAGGATGTCATGCAGCTTCGCGCGATCGCTTCGCCCGTCGATGGCCATCCGCATCCGATCTTCGGCTTCACGCTGTTCGATGCCGCCACCGGCTCGCTCGGCCAAGGGCTGAGCGTCGCCGCGGGCCTGGCATGCGCCGCCCGCGTCGATGGTCTGAACAAACGCATCTTCTGTATCATCGGCGACGGCGAATCGCGCGAGGGGCAGGTTTGGGAAGCGGTCGATTTCATCGCCGATCACAAACTGGCCGCGGTGTGTCCGATCTTCAACTGCAATGTGTATGCGCAATCCGACAAGGTAAGCCCGCTCCAGTCGCCGGAACACACCGCGAAGAAACTGGAAATCGCCGGTTACATCGTGAAGGTGATCGATGGGCACAATCCCTCGGAGATCATGGCCGCTCTGAAAGCGCATGCCGACAATCAGCAGGGCGACGGCCGGCCGTTCGCCATCGTCGCCAAAACCGTCAAGGGCTGGGGCGCTCCGTCGATGCAGGGCCAGGGCCACCACGGCACGCCGATCAAGAAAGACAAGCTCGCCGCCACCTTCGCCGAACTGGACAAGACCGCCCAGGGCCTGAACGCCATCTGGATCAGCGACGATCTGAAGATTCCCGCTCTTCCGCAAACCGCAAGCCCCAAGCCCCAAGCCGCGGTATTGCCGAGCTTCACCGAAGCGCTGGCGCAGTTCGGCAAATCCGACGTGCTGACCAAGGGCGTCTGGGCCACCCGCCGCGCCTACGGCATCGCGCTGCGCGCCCTGGGCCACGCCAATCCGAACATCACCGTGCTGGACGCCGATGTGAAAAACTCGACGTTCGCTGAGGATTTTTTCAAAGACCCCGCGCTGGCCGCCCGCTATTTTGAATGCCGCATCGCCGAGCAGAACATGGTCAGCGTCGCCGCTGGTTTGGGCGCGAAAACCGCCGGGAAGATTCCGTTTTGCAGCACCTTCGCCAAGTTCTTCACCCGTGCATATGACCAGATCGAAATGGCGGTCAACAGCGGGGCGAACCTCAAGATGGTCGGCTCGCACGCCGGCGTGTCCCTCGCCGCCGACGGCCCCTCCCAAATGTCCTTGCCCGATATCGCCTGGTTCCGCTCGTTCACCAACGTCAAACGACCCGACGGAACGCCCGCGATGTATCTGCTCCAACCCGCCGATGCGTTCGCCGCTTATTCGCTCGCCCTGAAAATGGCCGAGTACGACGGCCCCTGCTACATGCGAACCCTCCGCCCCGAAACCGAGTTCCTCTACGACGACAAAACCCCCTTCACCCTCGGCGGGCACGAACTGCTCACCGAAGGCGAAGACCTCCTGCTCATCGCGTCCGGCTACATGGTCCACGAAGCCAACAAGGCGCTGGACAAACTCGACGCCGCCGGCATCGACGCCGCACTGGTTGATCTGTATTCGCTGCCCTTCGATAAAGAGGCGATCCTCGACCTCGCCCAGCAATGCAACGGCATGGTGATGACCCTCGAAGACAACTACGGCGGCGGATTCGGCGGCGCGATCGCCGATATCCTCGCCGAAGACGGCGGACACTTCACGCTCAAACAAATGTACGTCAACCGCATGCCCAAGAGCGGCCGCGAACCCGACGACGTGATGAAATACCTGGGCCTGTCCGCCGACGACATCGTCCGCGAAGCCACCAAGTTCATGGAACTGGCGTCGGCATGACCCCCGGAAGTTTGAAAACAAAGCCGCGACCGTTGGTCGCGGTCTTCGCACAAGCCCCGCGTTCCATGAACGCGGGCTTTTTTCATTGCGACAACAAAATCCGGCCAAGCCGGGGCAGAGCGAAGCGCCGCCCCGGGTTCCCCCTCCTCCAATCAGAAATCAGCCATTCCCTTGCCCCACCCCCCGGCGTGATCTACAATCGCCGGCAACTCAACTACCAAGGGGCCAGGCCATGTCCGGGACTGAGCATCACGACGATGACAAGATGACGTATTTTACGTCTGCACTGAATGATCGAAATTCACCTCAACGCTGTTCTCTTTTCTTGGTCAGGAGAATCCAATGCGAATTTGGCTTGCTCTTGGTATTTGTTTTGTTGCTTCTGCGGCACTGGGGCAGGAACCCTTGCAATCGAAAGTTCATCAGCTTGAATGGAAAGTGAATCAACTTCAGCGGGATGTACACGATGCTGCGGGACCGGGAATCGCATTGATTCTTTTTGGGGCATTTTGCGCGTTATGGGCACAGAACACGAATCGAAATCCTTGGCTGTGGTTTTTTGTCGGCTTCTTTTTCAGTCTCGTCGCAGTATTCGTTTTGCTTTATAAGAATGCTGACGACAGAAAAAGGATGTCCTAGCAGCGAGTAGGTCGGGCCGCAGGTTGCCACCGGGGGGCCGCGCGGCTATGAAGACGAATCAATACTCGGCCCGCCCGCTTCAGCGGGCGGGGAGTGGGAAAATGCCGGCTCGGATTTTGGAGATCGAAGGAATACCGCACATCGCGCGACTGCCCGCCCGCTGAACCCCCGGAAGCGGGCGGGCCGATTTATGTGCCACAATCTCTTCTTCGTGCCTTCGCGCTTTCGTGGCCCATCTCTCACTCTCACGCCAGTTCGCCGAGTTGTCGCTTCAATACTTTGCCCGTCGGACTGCGCGGCAGTTGATCCAGTTGCCGAATCTCGCGCGGCACCTTGAAACCCGCCAGATGTTCCCGGCAAAACGTGCGCAACGCCGCCTCACTGAAAATCTCACCTTCCGCTATTTCCACGAACGCCACCGCCACCTCGCCGCGTGACGGGTCGTTCCGCCCCACCACGCCCGCGGCTTTCACCGACGGGTGCTGCATCAGCACTTCCTCGATTTCGCGCGGGAACACGTTTTCACCGCCGATGATGAGCATTTCCTTCAACCGCCCGGTGATGAACAACCGGCCCCGCTCATCGAGCCGGCCGAAGTCGCCCGTATGAAAGAAACCCTCGTCGTCGATCGCCTGTCGTGTCAGTTCGGGCATCTTGAAATAACCGGCCATCACGTTCGGCCCGCGCACCGCCACCTCGCCCTCACTTCCGATAGGCAGCGCGTCGCCGTGCGTATCCAGCACGCGCACTTCGATCCCCGGCAGGAGGGTTCCGACGGATTTTTCGATCGCCGTCTCGGGCACGGACCATGACACGGCGGGCGAGGTTTCGGTCAGGCCGTAACCCTCAAGCAGACGCACGCCGAACCGCTCGCCGAACCGCAGATACACATCATGCGGCAACGGCTCGGCCCCGCTGACCGCCAGGCGGATCGACGCCATGTCTTCGCGGTCGACGTCCTTGACCGCCAGCAGCGCCGCGTACATGGAGGGGATCGCCATGAACACGTCCGGTCGATGCTCGCGCATCAGCTTGATGATTTTCGACGGCACGAAGCGCGCGGTGTAAACCACCTTCGCGCCCAGCACCAGCGGGATGAGCGTCATCGCCATCAGGCCGAAGCAATGGAACTGCGGCAAAACGCCGAGGAACCCGCTGCTTTCGGTCAACCCCGCGTGACGGATCGAGGCGAAAACATTGCTGCGAAGATTGCGATGGGTGAGCATGACGCCCTTGGGCCTGCCGCTGGTGCCGGAGGTGTAAAGGATCGCCGCGAGATCATCGTTCGGTGTGAACAGCGGCGGCATGCGCAACGGGGGAAACCCCCGGAAGTTCAGTTCGTCGAGTTTCAGCAAGCGAATGTTTTTCGGCGAGCCGCCGAGGTATTCGAGCATCGGGCCGGCGGTGATGAGCGTGTCGGCTTCGCAATCGTCGATGACATATTGCCGCTCGCTTTCGCTGAGCAGGTAATTGACCGGCACGGCGACGCGACCGAGCATCCATGTCGCCAGCAGCGCCATCGGGAACGCCCCGCCGGTCGGCAGCATGATGGCGACGTGTCGCGTGGCGCATCGCTTTTCGATTTCTTCCGCCAGGTACAGCGCTCCGCCGATCAGGTCGATGTTGCGCCAGGAACGCTGATCGTCGATCACCGCGATCCGTTGGGGATCGCGCAACGCGCGACGCAGAATCGGCCAGAGCATACTCGACATTCGGTGCTTTCCTCGTTCGACCGGGTTGCACCCTGACAACCGCGGGATACCGGATAGAATAGCTTGCCTCGAATCATAAGGAAATGATGTTATGAAGTTCGTCACGCCGATTTTCGCCATGTTCGTTCTGCTGCCCGCGTTCATGCTGGTCGGCTGCGCCGATCAGAGCGCGATGCTCAAGGACATCAGCGACGCTTACCAGAGCGCCCGCTTCGCCGACGCGCGGAGCAAGGCGCTGGAGTTGGAAGGCAAGAGCAGCGGCAAAACCAAAGAGCAGGCGCAATACTTCGCGGGCATCTCGGCCTACGGCATGGGACAGGACGAGGCGGCGATGAGCGATTTGCAGCCGCTGGTCAAATCGTCCGACCCGGCGATCGCCGGTTCGGCGGCGGCGACGTGCGGCATCATCTGCTATGACCGCGTGCAGGACGCGCAGGCGATGTCGTACCTGAAAATCGCCGAGGGCAAAGTCACCGGCGAAGACAAGGCGCGCGTGTATTACCATCTGGGGCTGATCGACCAGCGTGCCGGTCGATGGGACGAAGCGAGGCGGGAAATGACACAGGCGCTGAGCGCCACGAAGGACACGAAGTACCGCAAAGTCATCGAGCAGCGCATATCCGCCCGCGCGTTCACGCTTCAGTTCGGGGCGTATTCGCAGCAGAAACTGGCCGATACACGGGCCGCGACGATTCGCGAACTGCCCGGCGGTGCGGATGTGCGGCTGATGCCGAGCATGACGGCGGACGGCAAGTCGCTGTACCTGGTGCAGGCGGGGAATTACACGACCTACGAGCAGGCCGCCGCCGCGAAACGTGTGATGAACGTGAAGGATTCGATCATCGTGCCGCGGGTGGAATACCATCAGTAGAAATGACGAATGACGAAATCCGAATGACGAATGAAATTCCAAGTTTCAAATTCCAAACCCCCGGATACGCTCGCAAACATTTTGGAACATTGGTATTTGTGATTTCATTCGTCATTCGGATTTCGTCATTCGTCATTCCGGCTTTGTCATTCGTCATTTTCTCGCCGCGGGGGGTCGCTCGAACTCGGCGAAGAAGTCGTTGCCTTTGTCATCGACGATGATGAAGGCGGGGAAGTTTTCGACTTCGATTTTGCGAACCGCTTCCATGCCCAAATCCTCGAAGTCAACGAGTTCGACTTTTTGGATGTGGTTCTGTGCGAGCAGCGCGGCGGGCCCGCCGATGGAGCCGAGGTAGAACCCGCCGTGTTTTTCGCAGGCGTCGGTGACTTGTTTGGAACGGTTGCCCTTGGCGACCATGACCAGGGAGCCGCCTTGGGATTGGAACAGATCGACGAAACCGTCCATGCGTCCGGCGGTGGTGGGGCCGAAGGAGCCGGACGCCATGCCTTCGGGGGTTTTCGCGGGGCCTGCGTAGTAGATGGGATATTGTTTGAAGTAATCGGGCATGGGCTTGCCGGCGTCGAGCATTTGTTTGATGCGTGCATGGGCGGCGTCGCGCGCGACGATGAGTGTGCCGGTGATTTCGAGGCGGGTTTTGACGGGGAATTTGGAGAGGATCGCGCGCACTTTGTCCATGCCGACCGACAGGTCGATTTTAACGGGGGCGGCCATTTCGGGGGCTTGCGCGGGCAAATACTTTTCGGGGTGGAACTCGAGTTGTTCGAGATAGATGCCGTCGCGGGTGATTTTGCCCTTGATGTTGCGATCGGCGGAGCAACTGACGCCCATGGCGATGGGGCATGACGCGGCGTGACGGGGCAGGCGGATGACGCGGATGTCGTGGGCGATGTATTTCCCGCCGAACTGCGCGCCGATGCCGCACTTGTA
>JBAYVY010000069.1:0-12053 GCA_041674345.1 Phycisphaeraceae bacterium
GGAACGTGCCGCCAGGCGTTGCGGCACATCGGCCGGGGCGCATCGCAGATGTTGGGCGACGCGATGAAGCATGATATCGGCGACGCGGGCGGCGGTTTGTTCGGGCGACAGGCCCTGCTGATAGAGCCGGCCGAGCGTGGCGATTTCCTCGACGGCGGCGCGGGAGCGCGGGGAGGCGTCGGCGTGTGCGGGCGGGTGGCCGCGTGTGCTCCAGTGATAGACGACGACCAGCAGGATGCACTGGAGGATGACGGGCACCAGGCCGAACTGCGCGAGGATTTCGATGACCGAGCCGGTGAGTCCGATGCCGTGCGACCAGTCGTCGAAGATGACGGGGCCTTGGCCGACGAGGTCGAGCATGACGTCGAGGTTGTCGGCATCGTCGAGGGAGTGATTGAGCGCGATGGTGGGCGCGCCGATGACGATAACGCGACCGGCGTGGTAGCGTCGTTCGGCGGCGACGACGCGCCGGCCGGCGAAGGCCAGGGGCTTCCAGTCGGGTGATTTTTCGATGTCGAATTCAAGCGGTTGCCGCAGGGTGATGAAGCGAACAGGATCGTCGGATGAAGCGGATGTCCAGCGGGCGTGTATCGCGGGCCAGGCGAGTTTGTCGGGCGACAGTCCCGCGGCCTGGGCGGATTCGATGTCGTCGGCGGGTGAGTCAAATTCGTCGGATTTGTCGGATGGATCGGTTGGGGTGACCGGATGCAGCGACAGGCGAGCGAGCAGTGGGTTGTCGTGACGTGTGCAGCAGATGAGGGTGTTGCCGGCGGCGATCCAGTCGAGCAGCGCGGGCAGGGGCATGCGTTGGGCGAGATCATCGCCATGCGATTTTTCGCGGGGCGGAGTGTGGAGGATTTGGATGAGCGTGCCGCGGTCGGTGGGCTGGAGACGGGGGCGTTGAAGTTCACGGACGGGGATACGGCGTTCGCGGAGCAGTTGATCGAGCGCGGCCGAGCCGTAGGGATCGTACCGGCGGGTGGAATAGAGCGGCGCGGTTTCGCCGCCGCGACTGGCGACGTAGGCCGTTTGGTAGAAAGCCCAGATGCCGAGCGCGGCGGCGGCGAGGGTTGCGAGGATGAAGGGCGTTTTACGCATGATCGGGCGACGCCTCCGCGAGCAGTTGCGTGACGTTGCGTTTGATGCGGTCGAAGGCATCGAGTTCGGCGGTGTGTGAGCCGTACCACACGTTGTCGAAGATGTGTGTCAGCGCGGCGAAGGTTTGCCGGTGGTCGTCGGGGCCTCGGTAGCGACGGACGTACATCCAGTTGGTGCGGTTGCGGCGATAGTCGATGCGATTGGCCGAGTGCAGGCCGGACAGCAGCGCCAGGTAAATCGCGCGGAACGCCAGCCGCAGGTCTTTCTCGCCGGCCAGCCGATCCGCTTCGGCCAGCCAGACGGGACTGGCGGCGGCGAGGGCGTGGCCATCGCGCATGGCCTGTTCGAGTTTTTTGCGGCTGATGGTGGTCGAGCCGCGTGAAACGGCCCTCGCATCACGGAACATGCGGTATCCCATCACCAACAGCAGCGCCACCAGTGCCGCGGCGACGGCCCATGCCAGGACGCCCACGACGGACCCGATGCCGCCCCATGCGCTGCCGGACGATGATTCAACCGGATCGCGGTCGCGGCGAGACCTGTGGAACCAGCGGTCGAGCCAGTCACGGGCATTGTCGGCCCACCGCTGGAGCCACTGCATTTGCAGGCGCATCGACTCGCCCTGTTGCTCACGTTGCTGACGCAATTGCCAGCGATGGTAGAGGGATTGCGAAAGGATGCGATCCAGGTGATCGCGCGGCGAAGGCAGTTCGGCGATGTCGGTCGGCGCGGCGGATGTGGGCGGCGGCGCATCGGCGGATTGCGCAACGGCGGCGGGCATCCGCCACAGCGTTGCGGCGAACAGGGCGGCGCAAAAGAATCGGCGGATGTTCATGCGACGCCTCCGGCGCGGAGGGCCGCGAGTCGTCCGACCAGATCGTTGCCCAGCCGGTGTGATCGCAGATCGTGAAAGACGAACACCGATGCGACGGCCCAGTGGAAATCAAACAGCGCGAACAGGCCGAATCCGACAGTCAAAAACCATGCGATGCTGGAAAACGTGATGGACAATTCGGAGGGGTCGATGTTCAACATGCTCGGCAGGATGATCGACAGCAGGATGCCGTGCATCCCCGCGACGGCGAGCATCGACAGCAGCAACAACAACGTGAGGATGGTGGTGATGAGCGAGAGGCGGCCGACGGAGCGATTGATCCAACTGAAGATGGTGCGAACGGGGTGGTAGATCGGGCCGTCGTCTTCGAGGATGGCGGGTGCGAGAAACGAGCCGGTGAACAGGCCCCAGTAGGCGGGGATGACCATGACCGAACCCCAGGTGAGCGCGACATTGCAAAGCAGGCGGCCGAGCAGAATGGCGGGCCAGCGCCCCAGCGGCAGAGGGGTGCGGCGACCGGCGATGCGCGCGACGACCATGCGCTGAAGGAACGTCAGCCCGACCCATCGCCAGAACAACGAGGCGACCAGCAGCAGGCACGGCAGGAACAGGCCGGTGCGATGCTCGGCGCTGATCGCGTCGATGAACAGCATCATGGCGAGGGCCATCGGCAGCAGGGCCAGGACGTACACCGGCAAGAGGGCGGCGGCATGGGCGCGGATGAACTGGAGCGCGGCATCGAGCGGGCGGGTGGCCGGTCCCCCGGTGATGCGAGACCATTCTGCCTGCCGAACCTGTTTCATGGGCTGTTCCGCATTGTTTGCATGATGTCGATGACGCTCTGGCCGCCCAGATGAAAGAAAAGATACCCCATGTAAATCCACAAGGGAACCAGCAACGCGGCACACCACGAAAAGAGTGTGAACCAGAGGGGGGACCGGCGGCGATTGGCAGAGCGGCGCGCCATGAGGATCGCCAGTCCCTGTTTGGAATAGTTCACGCCCTGATAGCGTGTGGAGCATTCGGCACAGATCGGTTGGTGGGTTTCGACGCACACGCCGATGGCGCGACGATCGGGATGATTGGCGCACATCCGCTGAATGGACGCGGGGGGGGGTGTTGGAATGTCAGCCATGATGTTGCCCGGTGGTCACGGAGCTTGCTCGCATCGCATCGCCGACCGAAAAACACGGGAAAGCGGTTGCCCTGTGGAACAGGATCAGGCCGAGGCGTTGCGGGCGCGCGGGGGTTTGCCGCCGAAGTGTTGGCGGGTTGCGCCTCCTCCGCCGGCGGCGGAGCGACCGCGCCCCCTCGCGGGACCGCCCTTGCGGGGTCCGCCGTGGTGATGCCCGCCCTTTTGCGGGCCTTGGTTCCGGGAGCCCAATTTCCGGGGGGGGTGATCCGCATGATGTTCGCCGTGGTGATTGCTTCCGTTTCCGGGGGCGGGGGCGTGGGTGAGGCCGACCTCGGCGGCGGTGTATTGCGGTTGATCTTCGCTGACGGGGATTTGCGTTTTAATCAGCCGTTGCACCGCGGCCAGCAGGGGCCACTCTTCCTTGTCACAGAACGACCACGCCACGCCGGCCGCTCCGGCGCGGGCGGTGCGACCGATGCGGTGAACGTAGCTTTCGGGATCGTGGGTCAGATCGAAGTTGATGACGTGGGTGATGCCGTCCACGTCGATGCCGCGCGAGGCGATGTCGGTGGCGACCAGCACGTTGATCTTGCCGGTGCGGAAACCGTCGAGCGACCGGGTGCGCGCGTTCTGGCTTTTGTTGCTGTGGATCGCCTCGGCGTTGTGGCCGCTGTGGTTCAGGTGGCGAACCACCTTGTCAGCGCGATGCTTGGTGCGGGTGAAGACGATGGCCCGCTGGATCGAATGTTTGCCCAGCAGATGCGTGAGCAGTTGCGTCTTGTGATGATGCGGAACGAAGAAGACCGACTGATCCACGCCATCGGCGGTGGCGGTCGGCGGGGCGAGCCGGACATTGACCGGCTGATGCAGCAGATCGTCCGCCAAATGACGGATCGCGCCGGGCATGGTCGCGCTGAACAACAGCGTTTGCCGCTGCTTCGGAAGCGCGGCGGTGATGCGCTTGATGTCGGGAATGAAACCCATGTCCAACATGCGGTCGGCTTCATCGAGTACGAGGGTTTGCACGTTGGCCAGATTGACGTGGCGCTGGTTCATCAGATCGAGCAACCGGCCGGGCGTGGCGATGATGATGTCCACGCCACGCTTCAGCGAGTTGACCTGCGGGTTCTGACTGACCCCGCCGAAAATGACGACCTGCTTGAGATGCAGGTATCGGCCGTAGGTGGCGAAGCTGTCGGCGATCTGACACGCCAGTTCACGCGTCGGGGCGAGAACCAGGCAACGCGGCAAGCGCCGGTCGCTGACACTGCCGGGGGCAGAATCGGTTCCGGGGGCGTGCAGGCGATGGAGCAGGGGCAAGGCGAACGCGGCGGTTTTGCCGGTGCCGGTCTGCGCCGAGCCGAGTACGTCCTTGCCTTCAAGGATGTGCGGGATGGTTTGGGCCTGGATGGGAGTGGGGGTGTCGTATCCTTCAACACGGATAGCGCGAAGGATCGGCTCAATGAGCCGAAGGTCGGAGAAAGACATTGAGATTCCTTACAAAAACATTCACGAGCACACACGGAAGCGACGGCGTCGCATAAAACCCGTGGGCAAGGCAACTGTGCTCGTAACGTCCTTGAGGAATGCGTAGTGACACGGAAAACTTGAGGATCGAAGAGTCAGTTGATGCAACAGTATATCGGCAAAAACCCCCGCCGTCCATCACGGGGATTCACGGGGATTCGCAACGAAATACCGGGGGCCTGAAATATCGGATATTTATCGAAGATTTAACCTTGCATTTTTGTTGATTTAAGGTTAAATTAAATGCGATGGCCAAGTCGGAGAACCAACCTGCCCGTCTGGCGGATGTCGCGGCGAGCTGTGGCGTGACGATGACCGCGGTGTCCGCTGTGTTGCGAGGCAACGGGCTGGGGTCGGGCAATGTCCGCGTCGCCTCCGACACCGCCGACCGCATTCGCCGTGTCGCGCAGGAACTGGGCTATCGCCCCAATGTCGCCGCCCGTGTCCTCAAGGGCCAGCCCAACAATGTGTTGGGCGTACTCATCGGTGCCGATTCCACCCCGGCCAATTACGAACGCCTGTCCGCACTCGAACAGGAAGCGTATCACCGCGGATTCCGTCTGATGATCGGCCAGTTCCGCGGCGGAAGCGACCGCACCCACGAATACGCACAAGACTTCTTACTACGCGGCATCGACTGCCTGATGTGTTTTGAAAACCCCACCCCGCAATATGACCAGCGCGTGCTCAAAGTACTCACCCAATATCGTCGCGTCGTCTTTCAAACGCAGCGGCTGATCGAAGGCGCGTATTGCGTCGATGTAGATCGCGCCGATGGCGTGCGACAAGCCGTCACACATCTGGTGCAACGTGATCGTCAACGCATCGGCCTGCTGCTCAATGATCGGCCGGAAAACGACCCGCTCATGGGTGATCGCTGGCGGGGCTACCTCGCCGGCCTGCAAGACGCGGGCATGAGTGCCGATCCGCATCGCATCTGGACCGGCACCGGCATGTTCCCTCCGCCCCCGGAAATGTGCGACCGCGCCGTTGAAGCGCTGGTCGGACGCGGCGGGTGCGATGCGGTGATCTGCTCCAACGATGTGTGGGCGATTTGTTTCATCAAATCGCTGCGCCGTTCGGGGCGAAACGCGAGTTGCGAACTTCCGGGGATTGGCGTGATCGGCTTCGACAACCTCGATGCCGCCGAACTATTCGATCCGCCCCTGACCACCATAGATCAAAACAACGCCGCCTTCGCCAAGGCGGCGATGGACCTGCTGCTGTCACAAACCAACGGGCCGGGCGACAACGCGCGGGCCATGAGCCGCATTGTTCCGCCCAAACTCGTCGTGCGCGAATCGGCCTGATTTTTATGTGCCCGCAAAAACCGGATATTCACCACGGAAGACACGGAGTTCACTGAGAAGAAAACAAGAAAGAATCCGCCTCCGTGTTCTCCGTGGTGAGTTCTTTTCTCCGTCTTTAGGGAGTCTTTGTCATGGGTGAAGCGTATCCAATCGAATCCGTCGCCACCAAACACGTGCGGACCCAACACCGCGTCATTCAAAGCGCGATCCCCCACCCCGATTCCGTGGCGCTGCTCAAACGTCTTCGCGAAATCGAGCCGCTCTGCATGGAAGGACAGCCCCCAATCGTCTGGGACCGCGGCGAAGGGTTCTACGTCTTCGACGCGCACGGCAATCAGTGGCTTGACTTTTCCAGCGGCGTGCTCATCACCAACGCCGGCCACGCGCGCAAGCCGATGGTCGATGCCATCACCCGCATCGCACAGCACGGCCTGCTGACCAGCTATTGCTTCCCCCACCGCCTGCGAGCCGAACTGGTCGCCGCTCTGCAAAAAGTCGCACCCCGACGCGATGACAAAGTCATGCTGCTCAGCACCGGCAGCGAAGCCGACGAACTGTGCATCAAACTGTCGCGCGAACACGCACGCCGCTCCGGTAAAACCAACCCCGTCTTCGTAACCTTCGTCAATGCGTTTCACGGTCGCACCCTGGGCTCGCAACTCGCCGGCGGCGTTCCCTCCCTCAAAGAATGGATCGGCTACCGCGATGAGCACTTCATCCAGGTGCCGTTCCCCGACGGCGGCATCCGCAGCAACCCGCGGGACAACGACTTCGCCGCGTTTGAACGCACACTGCGCGAACAAAACATCCACCCCGACCGCGTCTGCGGCGTGATGACCGAAACCTACCAGGGCGGCAACTCCAGCTTCGCTCCCCCGGAATATATGCAATTGCTTCGCCGTTGGTGCGACAAGCATGACGCGATACTCATCATGGACGAAGTGCAGTCCGGCTTCGGTCGCACCGGCAAGTTCTGGGGCTTCGAGCATTACGGCATCACCCCCGATCTGATCGCCTGCGGCAAGGGCATCAGCGGCGCGCTGCCCCTCAGCGCCGTCATCGGTCGCAAGGATTTGATGGACCAGTTCCCCCCAGGCAGCATGACCAGCACACACTCCGGCAACCCCGTCTGCTGTGCCTCAGCGCTGGCCAGTCTGCAAATCATTCAAAATGAAAAACTCGTCGAAAATGCCGAGAAAATGGGCCAAATCATGCAAAACGAATGCGCCCGCATTCAAAAGAAATTCGCCGACGTCATCGTCGCACACCACGGCAAGGGACTGGTCGCTTCGCTGCATTGCGTTACTTCCGGGGGCGGGAACAAGGAACCCGATGCGAAACTCGCGTGGCTGGTCGTCATCGAAGCCGTGCGTCGCGGCGTGATGCTGTTCGCCCCCGTCGGTTTCGCCGGCGCCAGCGTCAAACTCTGTCCGCCCCTGCTCATCACCGAGGACGCCGTGCGCGAAGGCATGGCCGTCATTGAGGAGTCATTCGAGCATGTCCTGCAAACACGACACCACGCAAGCGTCTGACGCAACCCTGACATCACTGGCCGATCATGCCCGATCACCGGCGTTCCGCGATGAAACCGTCGCGCTGCTGCTGGAATTGTGTCGCATCGACACGACGACCCATCCCGACGTGTCCATGATGGCGCAACATGAAGCCGCCTGTTTCAAGCTGATCCGGCAGGCATTGACCGATGCCGCCGCGATACTGAACGGCCAATTCACGCGGCAGCCGATCAACCCGAAAATCGCCGACCACCCGTTCTATTCAAAACCCGCGTACACCATCGTCCCGCCGACCAATACGCTGCTCAGCGCGGAACAAACCTATCGTGATCGCGCCAACATGCTGTTCACCACCGGCGACGCGGCGCAATGGGGGCTGGCGGTGAATGCGCATGTTGATGTGGTGCATCCATACATTCCGCCGCGCGTCGAGGGTTCGACGGTTTACGGTCGCGGCTCATGCGATGACAAAGGCCCGTTGGTCTCGATCATCGGCGCGCTGCGGCTGGTCGCCGAATATCTGCGGAAAAACAAGCTGAAACTCTCCAAACCCCTCACCGCCATGTTCGTCATCGAAGAAGAAATGGGCGGCAACGGCTCGCTGTCGGCGGCGATGGATCGGACATTGCGAAAACGCTACGACACCATCGCCGTACTGGAATGTTGCGGTTCTCAGATTCACCCCGGCAACCGCGGCGCGGTGTGGTACAAAGTCGAAGGCGACGTGCCAGGCGGTCGCGCGCTGGAGGCCGCCGCGTTCGTCATCGAACAGATGGAACGCGAGGGCCGCGCCGTCAAATCCGAAAGCCGGCACGAACTGTTCCCCCATCGCCCCGTGCAAACCTGTCACGGCATACTCGGATCGTTCGGGCAACACCCCTCCCGCATCTGCGGCGAAATCGCCTTCGACATCCTCATGGACCACGCTTCACGCCCCCGGGATGAAGCGTTTTCGACGCGGCTTGGTGACGTGCTGGAATCGGGCCTCGCCGAATACATCGGACTGTACGGCGATAAAACCAAAGTCGCCGACCCGATCACCGGCAAACCCAAAGTCGATCACCATTACGACCTGCAAACCACCGACCGCGGCTGGCGCGTCACGGTACACGGCGCAACCGGTCATATGGGTTCGATCCTCGAAAACGACGGTGCCATCACCAAGGCCGCCGCGATGATTCGCGCCCTGATTTATAGCCGTGCTTCTTTAGAACAATCGGCCGGGTGCGCGATCGCCCCGCGACTGGCTGATAAGACCGACGCGAACCACCTGTTGATGGAGGGCGGGCAGGGCTTTCTGCCGACCCACGCGATGGCGGACATACAGCGGCGTCTGGCAGGGGCGGCGCAACGCGGTCTGGATGCCTACCTGCGTCTGATGGGTTCCACCGCCGAGAACCTGCGCGTCACATTCGAGAAACTACACAACGCCGCGTTCGCCGGCCCGCGCGATTCACCCGCGATGGTCGATGCGCTGCGATCCGCCCATGAAGCCGGCGTCCCGATCCCCGAACAATCGCAGGTAAAAGGGTGGGACGTGTCATGCGATTCACGCATTTTCGCCTGTGAATACAGCGATTTGACGGTGCTGACGATGGGACCGGGCCTGCTCCGGCACGCCCATGCCGACGACGAACAGATCAGCATTGACGAACTGATGAGGTTTACGGAACTGATGGCTCGATTCATCCTCAAACAATGCGGCACGGTGTGTGCCGGGTAACCGGAGCGTTTTCATGGACAAGATTCGACTGGGCGTGATCGGAACCGGATCGGTGGTGCGCGAGATTTACCAGCACCTGTATTTTCGCAGCGACTATTCGCATATACTGCGAATCGAGGCGGCGGCCGACCCGAACGTCGCGGCGCTGAAAGATTTCTGTGATCGTTATCAGATACCCGAAAATCGACGATTCAGCGACTATAAAAAAATGCTCATGCAAGTGGCGCTGGACGCCGTGCAGATCAACACGCCCGATTCGCTGCACCGTCAGCCGACCGTGGACGCTCTGAACGCCGGGCTGGACGTGATGGTGCCCAAACCGCTGGCCGACAAGATCACCGACGCGCACGCGATGTTGTCGGCGTTGAAAAAGTCGGGCCGGTTGATGGGCGTCGATTTCCACAAGCGGGAAGACCCGCGACTCAAGGAAGCCGCGGCCCGTTATCAGCAGGGGCAGTACGGTTCGCTGCAAACGTCGGTGTGGTACATGATCGACAAGTTGTTGGTGGCGGACCCGAATCATCAGCCGCGGTTTTTCGCGTCACCCGATTTCGCTGAGAAAAACTCGCCGATTTCGTTCCTGACCGTTCATATGGCCGACGCCTTGATCCGCATTGTGAACCTGCGCCCGGTGAAGGTGCGCGCGACCGCATGGAGCCAGAAACTGCCGTCGCTGAAGCCGCTCGCCGTGAAGGGTTACGACCTTTGCGACACGGAACTGACGTTCGAGAACGGCGCGACATCGCACATCATCACCGGCTGGCATCTGCCGAATGCGGCCCATGCGACGACGGTGCAATCAGCGCGGCTGATCTGTACCGACGGAATGCTGGACCTGGGCCTCGACACGCCGGGCTACCACGAACTGGGAAGCGAGGGGATACTCGAGCGCAATCCGCTGTTTAGAAACTTTGAAGCCGACGGGCGGGTGACGGGCTACGGCATGTCTTCGCCCGGACGGATTTATGATAAGTTCCTCCGCGCGTCCAACGGGCAACTGGCGAACGAGCATCGCGCGGCGATGTCTTCGCCGGTGGAGCTGGGTTTCTGGACAACGGCGGTACTCGAAGCGGCGGAGTTGTCGTTGCAACAGGGTTGCCCAAGCGACAACGGGGCCGTTGCAGGTATTGAGATTGATCTGATCCAACTGATCCGCAAGCAACTGGGTGCCGAGGCCGATGGATATTTGGGGTAAGTAAACTGAAGGGCGTTTTTATGACAAGCGTCACGCAAGTTCCCGCGTCCAATCACAGCATCTACCACACGGCCTTGACGAACTTCGACCAGGTCGCGGTTCAACTGAAAGGCGAATTTCCAGCGGAATTACTGGACAAAATCCGTTTACCGCGGGAACGGATCGAACTGCGTCTGGCGCCGCAGATGCAGGACGGCCGGCTTCAGAATATCCGCGCGTTCATTGTTCGACACAGCGACGCGCTGGGGCCTGCCAAGGGCGGCATCCGCATGGCGCCGAATGTCGATCTGGACGCGGTGACGGGTCTGGCGATGGAAATGACCTGGAAGTGCGCGTTGATCGGTGTGCCGTTCGGCGGGGGCAAGAGCGGCATCGTGGCCGACCCTCGCAAGATGAGCGCGTTCGACAAGGAGACGATCATACGGTCGTTCACCCGCAACGCCCGTCGCCACATCGGTCCGCGCATTTATGTGCCGGCTCCCGACATGGGGACGAATGAAGCGGATATGGGCCATGTCAAGGATACGATCAGTTTCGCCGACGGCGCGGCGATCACGGACGGATGCTTTGTCACGGGCAAGCCGGTGATTTTGGGCGGCATTCCCGGACGGCGCGAGGCGACGGGCCGGGGTGTGGCCATCACCGCGCATCAGGCGTTGGCGCAGTTGGGCATTGACCCGCATCGCGCCACCGCGATCGTGCAGGGTTTCGGCAACGTCGGTTCCATCGCGGCATTGCAACTCCAACAATTGGGCATTCGTGTGCTGGGCGCGAGTGATGTGGACGGCGCGGTGTTCAATCCGAACGGCATAGACGTTGCGGCGTTGGCTGAACACAATCTGCGTGTCGGTTCGGTGGCGGGTTTCGCCGGCGGCTCGGCGATTGACGGGGGCGCGTTGCTGGAACAGCCGTGCGACATCCTGGTGCCGGCGGCGTCGGGCGGACAGATCACCGAGGCCAACGCGGCGCAGTTGCGATGCCGGTTGATCGTGGAGGGCGCCAACGGACCGACCACGCCCGAGGCGGATCGTGTGCTTGCCGATCGCGGCATCCTGGTGGTGCCGGACATTCTGGCCAACGCGGGCGGCGTGTTCGTTTCATATCTGGAATACACGCAGGAAACGCAGCAGGAACAAATCACCGAAGAGGAAGTGAACACGCGACTGACGCATCGCATGACGGCCCGATATGCCGCTGTGCGAAATCTTGCGAAGGAGCGTGGCGTCACGATGCGGCAGGCGGCGATGCAGGCGGCGGTTCGCAGCGTGTGCCAGGCCGTGATCGCGCGCGGGGCGTTGCCGTAGCGATGTCGGGCGGATGCGATGCGCAAGATTTGACACCGGCATGGATGATTCGGATGATGATGAGTCGAACACTCGGGTGGGGTGCCAGAGTGGTCGAATGGACCGGTCTTGAAAACCGGCAAGGGCCTCGTGCTCTTCGTGGGTTCGAATCCCACCCCCACCGTTTTACTGAGTTTGCCGCCGCTTCTCGGATGGTAGCCGTTCACGGATTTCAATGCAACAGGGCGGGCTTGACCGATATAGCCGGGGATGACGGATGACCAGATCGAATCGTTGAGCGAGCCGCAGTTGATCGCGTTGGTGCGTGAACTACTCGCGCGTCTGGGGCGACTGGAGGTTCGGGTTGCCGAGCTTGAAGCGGAGAATGCGCGGCTGAAGAAGAATTCGTCGAACTCGTCCAAGCCGCCGAGCA
>JBAYVY010000070.1:0-12031 GCA_041674345.1 Phycisphaeraceae bacterium
CACCATCGCCCCCGGCGAATACGCGGGCATGATCGCCAGCAACGCCCCCAGCACCGTCGGATCAAACCACGACCGATACCGCTCGCTGAGCATCGCGTTCAACACCACCACCGACGGCAGCGGCTTTTCCCGCAAACTCGCCTGCAAGCGATCAAACGCGTTGGCCACCGTCACGATCCGCGCGAAGATGTGAATGTCGTGCCCCGACATGCCCGTCAACTGGCCCGCGCTGTTGGGTATCCGCGGAAAGCCCGATCCGTCGAAATGCTGGTGATGCTGCGCGACGACCGCCCGCACCGTGGCCGGCAGACTTGTCAGCAGCGTCTGGTTGTTCGGCTCCACGTGGGCGCGCCACGCCGGGTCGGCGTTCACAAGCGAGTAAGGCACCACGTCGCGCATCTCGGCCGGCAACAGCAGCAACCCCACATCGTGCAACATCGCCCCCAGCCCCAGCGAATGAATCTCCTTCGCCCGCCGGGGCAGCAGCCGCGGTCGCTCACGAATCAGATACGCATCCAGCTTCGCGCCCATCAGCACGCTGATGTACGTCACGCGCAGGCAATGGTTCATCAAAGACCGGCCCTGCGCGAACATGCTTCCCAGACAGATCACCGACGCCGGGTGCGTCAGCAATTGTTCGATCAGCTTGGAAATGGTCTGCGTGTAGGCGTTGTAATCCAGATGCGCCAAACACTGATTCTGAATCGAATCGAACGCCTGGCGGATTTGACCGGCCAGTTCGGCGCGGGCGCGGATGACCGCCGGGTTCACCCGCCGCTCGATCTGCTCCAACGCCGGGTATTTGATCCACAATTGATCGATGCCCAACTGCTTCATACGCTCGATCGTCGCGCCGTTCAGTTTGAAACCCGGCTGCAACAACAAATGATCCGGCGTGTCCGGGTGATACACCGGCAGAGCGATCACCATCTCCTCCGTCACTTGTTGAATGGGTACTTCCAGCACGTTGTTCTTTCACCACAACAGGTTCTCGTCGCCACTCCCTTGATCGTCCCACGCGGGCCGCCATCTGACTGCGATCCGATCCGGCCGGCGACTTGTGCCCCGCGCCGCTTACGCAATCCGCATAATCGTCACAATCGGACTTGCCTTACGCGAACATCCAGCGAACAATGACCCGATGAGCAACACCTTCAAAATCGCCAGGACCGATCATCCGATTCTGCCCGCGCTCGCCGGGCGTTACAGTCCCTATGTCTTCGATCCGCGCCCCGTGGAACGCGACAAACTTGTGTCCTGTCTCGAAGCCGCCCGATGGGCCGCGTCCAGTTACAACGAACAGCCTTGGCGCGTCATTCTCGCCGGGCGATCCGATACGCAGGCGTTCAACAAGGCGGTGTCCTGTCTGTTGGAAGCCAATCAGGCGTGGGCGAAAAACGCCGGGGTATTGCTGTTGACGCTGGTGTCGCGCACCTTCGCCCGCAACGGCACACCCAACCGCGTGGCGGAACACGATCTGGGCCTGGCGATGGGCAACCTGACGGTGCAGGCCGAGTCATTGGGGCTGGCCGTGCATCAGATGGCGGGGGTTCAGTTATTGAAAGTGCGACAGATGTACCAGGTGCCCGAAGGGTTCGACCCCGTGACCGCCGTGGCGATCGGATACGCCTCGCTTCCGGGGGCGGGGGCGGGCGATGACGATTTGGGTCAGCGCGACAAAACCCCCCGCTCCCGCCGCCCGCTGAATGAATGGGTCTTCGGCGAATCGTTCGGCAAGCCGGCCGATGTCGTGCAATAAGAAATGGGCCACGAAGGCGCGAAGGCGCGAAGAGATGCTTTCATTTCTTTTCTGTATTTCTTCGCGCCTTCGCGCCTTCGTGGCCCATCTCCCTCCCCGGTGGTGAAACCGTCCGAAAAACGGTACAACATGCACGCCATGAATCCACCCGCCGATAAACCGCGTATCCTCACCGGCGATACCCCCACCGGATCGCTCCACCTGGGCCACTACGTCGGCTCACTCGAAAACCGCGTCCAATCACAAGAACACTACGACTGTTTCTTCATCGTCGCCAACGTCCACGCCCTCACCACCCGCCCCACCGAAACCACGCGAATCCGTGCCGATACCCTCAATATCCTCAAAGACTGGATCAGCGTCGGCATGGACCCCCGGAAGTCAACGTTCTTCCTGCAATCCGAAGTTCCGGCCATCGCTGAACTCACCTGGTACTTCGCCATGCTGCTCGGCTACGGCCGGCTGATGAAGAATCCGACCATCAAAGACGAAATCCGCGTCAAGGGACTCGGCGATCAATACAGCTTCGGCTTCCTCATGTATGCCGTGGGTCAGATCGCGGACATTCTTTCGTTCACGCCCGCGCTGGTGCCCGTCGGTGAAGACCAAATCCCGCACATCGAAATGACCCGCGAAATCGCCCGGCGATTCAACCAGATCTATTGCAACATCGACCCGAACACCCCCGACGAAGATCACCTCAAAACCGGCGGCGTGTTCCCCGTCCCGCAAGCGAAAATCGGCCGCATCGCGCGACTCACCGGCATCGACGGCCAGAACAAAATGAGCAAGTCGCTGGGTAACGCGATCTTCCTCAGCGATGACCCCAAGACGGTTCAAAAGAAGTGCAACAAGATTTTCACCGGTCGCGGCACGATGGACGACCCGCCGGTGTTGCAGGGCAACACGGTGCTGGAATACGTCAACATCTTCTGCCCCCCGGACAAGGCCGCCGAGTTGAACGCCGCCTACGCCAAGAGCGAGATCGGTGACGGCGCGTTGAAAAAAGAGGTCGCCGCGCACATCAACGCCTTCCTCGAACCGATCCGCGAGCGTCGCGCCAAACTGACCGACGCCGACATCATGGACGTCATCAAGGAAGGCAACCAAAAAGCCAACGCCGCCGCCGAACAAACCCTCTGGCGCGCCAAAGAAGCGATGCGATACGACTTCCACCCCCGGAAGCTGGGCTTCTGAAGCCGCTCGCGGCTTGGCAACCGCATGATCGCAATTCACGTCACAATAATGCGTTACGACTATTCAAATTCCGAAATACCAAAGCCATCCTATTTTTCTCAAAATTAGTATTTCCATGCGCCCAACGGATGATATACTAATTTAGAAGAAATTAGTATAACTTTGGGATAATCCATGCGCATCCCCGAAAAACCGCCAACCAAGGCGAATCTGCTGACTATGCTGAAGCCATTCATGGGCGGCGAGCTTCTTTCCCAAATGTTCCGGTTACCAACAGTGAACGGCGAATACGTTCACTGGGATAAACTTCGTCATCTGAAACCACCCGCTGAATGGGACCATCAACATTGGTGGACGTTTTTGAAACTGCGACGTGATTCCGGTCGCAAACGCATTCCGCTACACGACACCCACCAGCAGCCATTCAGTTTCATCGTCACCGATGAGATGCACGAAAAGCTGGACTGGATCGCACAACATGCGGGCGGGATCTTGCAGGCGGCGCAACGACCGATCAGCAATGACGACGCGGATCGGTACGTGGTGCGTTCGCTGATCGAAGAGTCGATCACATCCAGCCAGATCGAGGGAGCCGTCACCACGCGCCGAATCGCCAAGGACATGATTCGATCGGGCCGGCAACCGCGCGACACCAGCGAACAGATGATCCTCAACAACTATGCCGCGATGAGAAGCATCGCAGACATGGAAGGAAAAACAGGTTTGACGCCGGACATCATCTTCGCGTTGCATCGCACGCTTGTCGAAAACACACTGGAAGATTCAACCGCCGCTGGGCGATTTCGCCGGGCCGATGAACGCATTGATATTGTCGATGCCTACGGCGAAGTCATGCATGATCCGCCGCCCGCCGACGAATTGCCGTCACGGCTGAACGCCCTGTGCCAATTCGCCAACGCCCAAACCCCCGGTTACTACATTCATCCCGTCGTGCGCTCGATCATCCTTCACTTCTGGCTGGCGTACGATCACCCCTTTGTCGATGGCAACGGACGCTGCGCCCGCGCTCTTTTCTACTGGTCGATGCTCCGGCATGACTATTGGATGTGCGAATACATTTCGATTTCGGAAGTCATCCGCAAGGCCCGAACGCAATACGGCCTGGCGTTTCTCCACACCGAAACCGATGACAATGACCTGACCTATTTCATTGCGTATCACATCCAACTGATCGAAAAAGCCGTGCGACAACTGCTGGCTTACGTCCAGCGCAAGCAACAGGAACAGCAGGCCGTCGAAAATCTGTTGCGATCCAGTGTGGACCTCAACCATCGCCAGCAGGCGTTGCTCAGTCACGCGCTGCGCCATGCGAATGCGGAATACACCGTGCAATCGCATCAGACCAGCCACAACATCGTCTATGAAACCGCCCGGCAGGATTTGCTCGATCTGGCGAAACGCGGGTTGCTCACCCAGCGTAAAATCAAACGGCTTTGGCATTTTCATCCCGCCGATCATCTGGAAGAAAAACTGCGGCAATTGTGACCGAATTCCCATCATGTTCCCGCGCTTTTTCGCCGATGCTTTCCTACGATGTTTCATCTCCAACACAAGGGGAACCCCCGGAAGGACGAACCGGAAGGACGAACCGGAAGGACGGACCGGAAGGGCGGACCCGGAAGGGCACAACATGAAAATCGAAGTGCGGGCGGCGGACCTGCCGGGCAGTGACGCCATCATCGAGCATGTGAACAAGCGGGTTCACGCGGCGATCCATCACTGGGAATCGCAGGTCACGCGGGTCGAAGTGCATCTGCATGATGACAACGCGAAAAAAGCGGGAATGGACAAGCGATGCGTGATGGAAGCGCGGTTGGCGAATCATCAGCCGCTGGTGGTGGAAGACACGACCGATGACCTCTACGATGCCATCACCGCCGCGGCGAAGAAGCTCGGCACGGTGGTGCAACGCACGCTGGAAAAACTCGGACGAACGTGAAACGCGCCTTGCGGCTTGCGGCTTGCGAATCATCGCACTCCGCATCCCGCAAGCCGCACCCCCTTTTGGAGACGCACCATGACTGCCGCCAAAAATGCCGCGGATGCTTTGGGTCAGGTTTTGTATGAGTACGCGCTGGTGACGGAGCGGATCAACAAGCTGGTCGGGCTGTGGGACGATGCGCGACTGGCCGATCAGCCGCACGGCCAGATCAATCACCCGGCGTGGACGCTGGGGCATCTGGCCATCGTGATGGATCGCGGCTGCGTGCTGGCCGGCGGGGCGCAAATACTCGATGAATCGTGGGCCAAGCGATTCGGCCAGGGATCCAAGCCGACCGCGAACCGGGCCGATTATCCGGGCAGGGAACAACTGCTCGAAAAGTTCAATTCGCAATGTCAGCGGTTGCTGGCGCAGTTGCGTTCGAGTCCCGCCGATGTGCTGACCGCTGAAAACCTGTTTGAGCGCGCCCGCCCGCGGTTCCCGCAGTCCGGGCAGATGCTCATTCATATGCTCATCGCCGAGCCGGGCTATCACCTGGGTCAGATGACCGGCTGGGCGCGGGCGATGAATCTGCCGGTGACGTTCTGATCGCCGGTCGATCCGACAACCACGGCTCGACAATTTGCGCGACGATGATCGTCAGCATCGCCGCCCCGTACATCGACTGCGCGAAGGTCGAAACCGTCAGCGCGGCAATCGCACCGGCAAATCAATGCCCAGCCAGAGCATGATCGGAATGCTGAACAACCCCATGCCGAAGCCGACCGCCCCTTGCAGCAACACGCCGGCGAAGATGGCTCCGCCGGCGAAAATCATCGTGTGCAAAGGCATGTCGTACTCGTTTTGATCGCAAATCGCGGGACCATTAAACCACAGAGATGGCATAAAAGCGATTCCCCGTGTGGTTGTTCAAAGGTTTCCCCCTACAATGCTCCCATCAGGAGCCACACTCATGTTTGGCATGGATTGGAACGACATCCGCGATCAGCCCCGCTTCGCCCGCTACTATTCCCGCTTGGGGGGAAGACCCGCATGGGTCTGGGGCATCGCGTTCCTGATCGGTCTGTTGCCGTTCCTCATCCTCATCGCGCTGCTGGCGCTGCTCGCCATCCTCGTCACGGCGATCATTTACCTGTTGCTCGCCACCGTCCACGAAATCTTTTCCCGCATCCTCGGCTCCTCCCCGCCGGCCATCGACAATGACCCCTCCGACGAAAACTTCCGGGATAACTTCCGGGGCGGCCGACAAAACGTCCGCGTCATCAGCCCGCATCACAGCGAATGATCCGCAGTTTGTTTTTCGCGGATGCGGGTGCGTGACCCCTCTTCAACAGCTAAACTGTGACAGATGTCCGTTATTGAAAACAAAATGCCAGCCGCAGTGCCGGTGAATTCTTCGCGGGCCGCCACTTCATTCGCGGCTTATGAGCGACTTCGTCTTGATCTGGAAAACCAGTACGCGGATTTGCTGTGTCTGGATCGATCACTGGACCGCAAGCTGGTGAGCTTCCAAGCCAATAAGTCCCGTCCCGTGTATCGGTGGTTCAAATACAAAGAAGGTTTTTCCGCCTGTCTGGTCGAGTCGTTGCTTCACCGTGTCGGCGTGACGGAAGGCACATTGCTTGATCCGTTCGCCGGGAGCGGCACGGCGATGTTCGTCGCCGCCCAACACGGACTGGCCGCCGAGGGCATTGAACTTTTGCCGATCGGACAAGCGGTCATTGACACCCGGCGATTGATCGAACGCGGCATCCCCGATCGCGTTTTGCATCGCCTTGCCGAGTGGATCACAACCCAACCGTGGAAAAACGACGGAGACGGAATCACGTTGTCAGAGGTGCGCATCACGCGCGGGGCTTATTCTCCGCAAACCGCCACCGCTTTGCGCGGTTATCTTGCCGCGCTGGTTGATGAAGATGCCCCCACGCGAAATCTTCTTCGTTTCGCGCTGTTGTGCATCCTTGAATCCATCAGTTTCACCCGCAAAGACGGCCAGTATCTTCGATGGGACCACCGTTCAGGCCGCTCCCTGGGCGGCAAACCGTTCGACAAGGGCCATATCCCCGCGTTTGAACAGGCGATCACCGCCAAACTCAAAGAAATCCTCCACGATCTTCAAACGAGTGACACCGCCTCCGATCTGTTTACCGCACCCGGTCCATCCGGGTCTGTGAAACTGCATCACGGATCATGCCTGGAAATCCTGCCCACGCTGGGCGAAGAACGATACGACTGTGTTTTCACTTCGCCGCCTTACTGCAACCGCTACGACTACACGCGCACCTATGCGTTGGAACTCGCGCTGCTCGGCGTCGATGAAGCGGGGTTCTCTTCATTGCGACAAACACTGCTGAGCGCGACGGTGGAAAATCGCCCCAAACATTTGCTCGCCATAAATCCCCGATGGCGAACCGCGCTGGACATCGTGGATCAACACCCGCCGCTGGGAGCGTTGTTCGATTATCTGGATGCGCAATTGGAATCCAGGACCCTGAACAACACCGGCATCCCCCGAATGATCCGGGGATATTTCACCGAACTGGCCTGCGTCATTCAGGAATGCTCGCGCGTTTTGAAACCCGGCTGTCCGCTGGTCATGGTCAACGACAACGTCCGCTTCGCCGGGGCCTGTATTCCGGTGGACCTGATCCTCACGCAAATCGCCGAGCAACTCGGCTTCCGCGCCGAAGTGATTCTGGTTCTGCCCACCGGCAAGGGCAACAGCAGCCAGCAGATGGGACAGCACGGGCGGGACGAATTGCGCAAATGCGTTTATGTCTGGCGAAAGGCGTAGATATTCATGGCTGCCACATTTCGATCCCATCTGGCCGGCAAGGACAATCTGATCACCACATATGAAGCGACACGCGCCGGGTTCGTTTCGTTGGCGCTGGAGAAAAGCCGGCGTGCCACGCCGTTCGTCGCGCAGGCCCGGGCGCTGAAGCAAACGGCCGGTCAGGCGAAGGACGCCGCCGCTCTTTTGGATATGCGAGATATTCGTTCCGCCCTTCTCACTGCGGCGGGTGTTTCTGACAAAGCCGCCAACCACCTCGAAGAACCCGACAAGACCAAGGCGATCACCGGCCTGATCGATCAATTCCTCAAACCCGCCGGAACGAACTTTGTCGAAGAATTGGTGTTTCGTTTTCTGTTGACGCGCGGCGATTCGCTCGGCGGCTCCATGCGCAATATCGGCGGATTCCTCGCTCAGCAACGCCTGACGCAGTGCATCCTCGCACAACTGCGCGTTTCAGGGCGACCCTATCATTGGCAGCCCGGCAAAGCCGCCGCGTGGCAACCCATGCCCGACAATGACGCCGATGTCGGCCCCAATGTTTACGGGCTGTGTTGGAGCACAAAAGGCAAACCGCGAACGCTTCTCTATAACGTCACTCCGCCGTTCGTCAAAAAGAATGTGGACCTTTGCTTGTTTTCCTGTGACCGCGAAGATGGCTCGCGGCCATCGCTTAAAGACGCATCGCTCTATCTGGCCGTCGGCGAACTCAAAGGCGGCATCGACCCCGCCGGGGCGGATGAACACTGGAAAACCGCCCGCTCCGCCATCATCCGAATTCACGACGCTTTCAAAAAATCCGAACAACAACGACCCGCGACCCTCTTCATCGGAGCCGCCATCGAAAATGCGATGGCCGGTGAAATCTGGGACATGCTTCGCAAAGGCACGTTATCGAACGCCGCCAATTTAACGGTGGATGCCCAGATGGCTTCACTGTCAACATGGCTGTGCGAATTGTGAGGCCGCATCACGGCGAATAATCCCACCCTCCCCCCGGTTCGGCGAAGACGACAAACACACAGACTCGGGTTACTCAGCGGCCTGCGCGGCTTTCCGCAGCGCCAGGAACGCTTCCTTCAACGCCTGATTGACGCCGCTCTCCGGTTGCGATAACACCAAGTTCTCATAGCCCCCAGCACTTCCAGAATGGACTCGTAAAGTTCGGCGGGCCTGCCCCGCAATTTCTGATTCCGGTCGAGGACGATGTTTTTCGTGCGAAACGCCGGCGTCAGAAACGCCGTTGTCGAACTGCACGGCAATTTATGCCGCGTAATGAAATCAAAAACGTGTTGCTCGTCGTAGTTTCGGCCTGGATAGGCGTCCGCTTTCTCGTTCTCCGCATATGCCTGAATGAACGGCTTGCGGATATCCACTTGGGGCTGATCCACCTTCGCAAGCGTCGCCGCCAGCAGAAATCTTGCCCCGGCGCGTGTGGGGCAAGCAATGCGGGCGATCCGATCCTGAATCTCCGCATTGGAAACAAAGGATTCTTTCAGGTGTGTTTCCGCATCTTTGTATGCTTTGTCCAGAATTTCAGAACAACCGCTCTCTGTCATCCGGTTTTCCTTGCGTTGCCAACGGTTCATAGTTCACCCATAGAACCTCCGTCCGTTGGCCTTTGGTCGCATGATTGGTTCGCGGATCAGCCACGATTTTTCGCCACTTGGGGGCTGGATACAATTCATCCATCAAAGCGCAAGGATAATTGGAAATGGCCACCATGCCTTGCGCCTCGTTCAACACTTGCGCCAATGCCATGTGTTGCTCATCCGTCATTTCATAACCATATGCCTTGGAATCGCCGCGCGTATCGTGAATGTACGGCGGATCGCAATAAAACAGCGTGCCGGGCGAATCATAAAGCCGAATCACCTGAAGAGCCGGACGGTTTTCAATCTGTACCCGCAACAGTCGCTCGGCAATGATCGGCAAATCTTTCACACCTCCCAGCCATCGGCTGATGACGCCGCTCATTCCGGCCCGGCTCGTGTTCTTGCAATTCGCCCAGCGACCCAACGTGGCGGTTTGCGCCAATCCGATGCGAACCTGTCGGGCGCGGACGTAAAATCGTCTGGCTCTTTCAAACGGCGTTTCGGTCGGATCAAGCCGACATGCGACCGCGAATTCTTCCCGGGAGAACGGAGTAAGTCCGATCGCTTTGACCAGATCATCACCCTGTTTTCGCAATACCCTGAAAAAATTGACCACTTCACCGTCCAGATCATTGTAAGTTTCCACAGGCGAAGGCCCGCGATTCAGCAGCACCGCGCCCGAACCGGCGAAGGGTTCACAATAGTGATGACACTTGGGAAGCAACGGAAGAAGCCAGTCCAGATGTGAATATTTTCCTCCGTACCATCCGAAAGGAATCACCTTCGCGCATCGCAGCATCGACACCGCGGGAGGTTTAGTTTTCCGCCGTCCGACCCGCCCCGATTTGATGCTTTCCATCGTGCTCATTGTGCTGCATTGTAGCAAGGCCGATTGCCTGTGTGGTTCTCACCCCTCGTGACTGGCGATGATGACCTGTTCCTGTTTTTTACTTCCGGGGGCGTTCAGCCACAGAGCGCGTGGTACTCCGCGATGCTTGCGGGGATCAGCATCGGCAGGCACAAAATCGCCGCCACGCCCAGCATCGACGCCCGCGGATGATGTCGCGCTTTTCGGATCACGTCCCGGCCATCCGTTCCTCGATCGCCGCGATCAAGCGTCTGACCACCTCATCGACCGGCTGATCCGTCTTCGCCCCCGCCGCCCGCTGATGCCCACCCCCGCCAAACCGCCCCGCCAATTCATTCACATCCACCCCCCCGGAAGTATTCCCCTCCCCACCCCCAAGCCAAGGCAAAGCGAGTCCTTTCCGGGGGCGAGCGCCGCCTTGGGTTCCCGGTTTGGATCGCAGACTCAGCCGCGTTCTTCCCTTCTCGCCCACGACCAGCGCCACCACCTCCATCTGTTTCACGAACTGTGGCACATCCACAAACCGTTCGGTTTCATCCATCCGCGCGCCGGTTTCATCGAAGTCGCTCTGCCGCAACACCATCACCGCCGCTCGCCCGTCGGCGACGAATCGCAGACTGTTCAGCGCCCGCTGCAACAGCGCCAGCTTCTGGGGCCGATCCGCCTGTTCCATCGCCGCGTACAGCGCCGCGGTGTTCGCCCCGTCTCGCACCAGCGTCGCGGCCAGTTCGTGTGTGCCCGCCGTCGTGTTGGAAAATCGAAACCACCCCGTGTCCGTCGCTATCCCGATGAACAACGCATCGGTCATCAACGCATCCCGCTTCACGCCCAGCTCGTCGATCAACGCCGCCGCCAGTTCGCACACCGCCGCGGCCCGCGAATCGACGTACAACATCGCCCCCACATCATCGCCCCGCTCATGATGGTCGATCACCATGGTCTTCATATGTCGTCCCGGCCCCTCCAGCCAGGCACGCATCGTCTCCAACTGGCTCCACGCCCCGGTGTCCAGCACCACAATCGCGTCCGGCTCGTCAATCAAAAAGGGGTCAGACCCCTTTTTCTTCTCTTGATGCTCGATGATCTTCGTCCGGCTCGTCAGCACCGCCAGGTTCCCCGCGATCGGCCCCATGATCCGCCGCTCCACCCGCTTGCCCAGCGATTCCAATGCCGCGCCCAGCGCGACCACCGCCCCCATCGCGTCCCCGTCCGGCTTGGCGTGCGTCGTCAGCAGCACTTTCGTCGCGCCGCGCAATCGCTCCGCGATCCGTTCCAACGTCGTGTTCGATGCGTAAGTCATAGTGGAAAACTCGAAATCCGAAATCCGAAACTCGAATCAAATCCGAAACTCGAAACCGCGGGGCCGCACAGGGCGCTTTCTTTTCGATCTTCGAGTTTCGAGTTTCAACATCGCGCCACCACCTTCGTCGGGTCCAGCAAACCCTGTCCGTCCAGTTCGCCGATCAACGCCAGGTCGTACCGCAATTGCCCGATCAACGCTTCCACACTGCCGAACCGCTGCTGGTCGCGCAACCAGCGTAACACGCCCACATCCACCGTGCGCCCGTACAAGTCCCCCTCAAACCCGATCAGATGCGCCTCCGCCACTCGCACCGGCTGATCGAACGTCGGCTTGACGCCCACGCTCAACGCCACCGCGTATCGCCGCCCGTCCACCGTCGCCGAACCGGCATACACCCCGTCGGCCGGCAACATCTGCACGCCCGTGTCCAGGTTCGCCGTCGGCACGCCCAGCCGCCGCCCCCGACGCTCGCCCTCCATCACCGTCCCCCGCAGTTCCCACGCCCTGCCCAGACACAGCGTCACATCCGCCATCCGCCCCTGTCCGATCAGC
>JBAYVY010000071.1:0-11924 GCA_041674345.1 Phycisphaeraceae bacterium
CGTGCGGCGAAGAACATGTAATAGCTGACCACGGCGAGAACCAGAACCACGATCGAAGCGACGGCCACTTTATAACCGGTACCCATCGGAAGGACTCCTTTCCAGCGCGGCTGGGTGTACGGGAAACATTATATCACGAACGGAGATGTCAAGGGGTGCGGGGTGCGGGGTGCGGGGTGCGGGGTGCGGGGTGCGGATTTTATTACAAGCCGCACATCGCACTACGCACCCCGCAAGCCGCATCCCGCACAGCGCGAATTCACGCGGCGGGTTTGTCGCGGTTGAGTTTGTGGGCGAGTTTGTTGCCGTACAGCAGCAGCGGGCTGGCGATGGCGACGGAGGAGTAGGTTCCGACGGTCACGCCGACCAGCAGGATGAAGGCGAAGCCGCGGATGGCTTGGCCGCCGAAGATGTAGAGGATGATGATGGCCAGCAGGGTGGTGCCGGCGGTGAGGATGGTTCGGCTGACGGTTTGGTTGATGGACAGATTGACGATATCGGTGGAGGCGACGGCGAGTTTGCCGCGGTTTTCACGGATGCGGTCGAAGACAACGATGGTGTCGTTGAGCGAATAGCCGATGAGGGTGAGGATGGCGGCGATGACGCCGAGGTTGATTTTGAACTCGCCGAGCAGCAGCGCGTCACCGACGGGGGTGCCGGCCAGGAAGTGCGCGACGGCGATCGCGCCCAGGGCGATGAGCGTGTCGTGGACGAGGGCGACGGTGGCGGCCACGCCGTGACGCAGCGAGCCGAAGCGGAACCAGATGTACGCCATGATCGCCAGCAGGGACAGGAGGGTGGCGACGACGGCTTTGTCGCGCAGGGTGCGTGCGACGGTGGGGGTGAAGTTGGACACCTTGCTCAGCGAGGTGTCGCGTGTCAGCGCGGCGGTGACGAACTCCCACGTCTGGCCGGCCATTTGTTCCCAGGCGCCGGGGTTGTTGAAATAGCTGATTCGCGGATCGGCGACGATGATCGCCGCGGCGCTGTAATGATCGACCGAACCGGCGGCGGCGGCGACGGGATAGACCTTCACTTCCCGTTCGGCGAACGCCTCGAAATCGGGCTGAAGACGCATGGCATCGACGCGACGTTCGATGTCGGCGAGCGTGGCGGCCGGTTCGATGTGACGCACCAGCACCACCACCCCGCCGCGATATTCGGTCACATTACCGGAGGCGAGTTGGCCGATCACTTCGCCCAGTTGCGGGCGGGTGATCGGTCGCACCAGCGAGCCGAGTTTGTCGGGAGAATAGGTTTTGTTGTCCATGCCCTCGAACGTCAGCGCGGACTGGACATTGAGTACGTCGGCGAATTTTTCCTTGATCTGGTCGGAGACTTTGTTTGCGTCCTCGACGGTGCAGGCGACGGAGAAGCCGGTGAATCGGTCGCCGGCGACCGGATCGCCGAGCGAAACGACGGTGGCGTCCTTCATGTCTTCCAGGCCGGGCACGGAGGCGAGGGAGGCGATGCGGTCTCGGGTTTCCTGGATCGTGAGGGATTTGCCGGGCGCGGCGTCGGTGGCCGGCGCCAGCTCGAAGGCGACTTCGGTGCCGGATCGGAACTCGATGTCGAGCATGTTTTTGCCGCGACCGGACATCATCACGATGCCGACGAGGATGAGCACGGCGCTGATGGTCATGAAGACAGGCGCCAGGCGAATCCAGCGGATCGCGGGGGTGAACGCGCGGTCGATGGCCTTGAAGGTGAGCGGCAGCATGTTCATGCGGCGGAAGCCGAACGTGTGATACCAGAGATAGAAGATCGCGCGGGTCATGAACAGCGCGGTGAAGAGGGTGGCGAGAATGCCGATGCCGAGGGTGACGGCGAAGCCGCGCACTTCGACGGTGGCGGTTTGGTAGAGAATCAAACAGACGATGAGGTTGGTGAGATTTCCGTCGATGATGGCGGAGAGTGCTTTTTCATAGCCGAGACGGAGGGCGGTTTCCATATCGACGCCGCGGTTGAGTTCCTCGCGGATGCGTTCGTAAATCAGCACGTTGGCGTCCACGGCCATGCCGATGGTCAGGACGATGCCCGCGATGCCGGGCAGGGTGAACGACGCCTGATAGAGCGACATGATGCCGAGGATGATGATGATGTTGGCCGCCAGCGCCAGATCGGCGACGGCCCCGGCGAAGAAGTAGTAGGCGATCATGAACAGGCAGACGAGGATCATCGCGTCGCGCGCGCTGGTCAGACCCTTTTTCAGATTGTCAGCACCGAGGTTGGGGCCGACCGTGCGGATCGAGATCGGTTCGGGGCTGAGCCGGGCCTGCAAGCTGCCGGCCTGGAGGGTGTTGATGAGATACTGCTGTTCCTGCTGACTGAAGCCCTGATTGCGTGTGATGGTGATGCTGCCGCCGAGGCGGGAGTCGATTCGCGGAGCCGAGAGAAGCCGCCCGTCGAGAATCATCGCCATCTGGCGACCGACGTTCGGGGCGGTCATGTTGCTCATCAGGCCGGAGCCGACCGGGTTGAGGGCGAAGAAGACGGCGGGCAGATAATTTTCATCGGTGGTGGAGTTGACCTGTTCCACTTTCCAGCCGGACTGTTCGGCGCGCTGGGTCATGGATTTGTCCAGCGTGTTCCAGCAGAGGACGTAGTAGTTGTCGCCGTAGCCTGCGGCGATCAAACCCTGCCGGCCGAAATACTCCGCCGGGTTGCGACGCATCGCGTCCCGTTCGTCCAGCTTTTCGGCGAACATCGTCGGATCGTCGATCTGCACGAAAATCATCTGCTGACCGGCGAAAGACCCAGGCCCCTTGTCCGTCAACTGGCGGCGTAATTCCTCGGCGTTCGGCGCTTCGGCGTTGTTGGCCGTGATGCGGAACTCCAGCACGCCCTGCCCCTTGAGCAGGCGAATCAGGTCGTTCGGATCGTCAAGCAGGCCCTTGTTCCGCTGATACGCCTCGAATGCGGCGACGAACTGTTTGATCTCATCGGCACGCGCCGGGTGATCGGCCAGCATCTGCTCCACCCCCTGCTTGCGCGGGCTCGCGGCATCGGGCGCGCTGCCGGGGGCCGCCTTGTCCGGCCGGTTCAATACCTGCCGCAACTCGATCGTGTTGACGTTCCGCCTCAGCAATTGCCCCAGCAAATTTTCATAGGGGTCGGTGGCCTTGTTCACCCGCTCGGCCAGTTCGATGCGTTTGTTCGCATCGTCTTTCGCCGCGTCGTATTCCATCCGGGCGGCCTCCAGTTGGTCGTGCGCCGCCTTGAGCTTGCGCAGCAATTGGGCCACCGGCGCGTCACCGGTCAGTTGCCCGACCGCCTGGTCGAACTTTTCGCCGTTCAGTTTCAACACCGCGACGATCTGCGCCTGCGAGACGTTCCGCTCCCTGATTTTATTTTCGATGTCGTCCAGCGTTTTGCGGCGCTGCTGCACTTCTTCGGTCGGGCGGGGCATCTGCACTTCAATGCGGCTGCCGGCTTCCTCGCGCCAGGTCAGGTTGCGCACGCCTTCGGGGTCGATGCGCCGCTTCAACGCTTCAATCGTCTTGTTGATCGCGTCCTGCGCGTTGGACGACCCTTCGGTGTTCACCGAATAAAGCAGCGATGTCCCGCCGGCCAGGTCCAGGCCCAGTTTCAGGTCGGTTCGCAGATGACCGCTGGCGTCCAGACGGGGATTCAGACCCCAGAGGCAAAGCCCCAGCACGGCGACGATCAATCCGAACCGCCAGACCAGGGGCCGGCCCGTCATCAGCCCCGCCAGCAGCCCCGCCGCGCCCGCGATCATCAGTCCGATCCATATCCAAGTCGTTGGTTCCATGACAGTTTCCTGTGGTAATCAGTCCATCTCGGTCGCTACGGGAATAAATCCGAATGACGAATCGGATCAGAGCCAACAGCCACGAGCCAACAGGCGGCGGAACATCCCTACACCTGTTGGCTGTTGGCTTGTGGCTGTTGGCTAAATCGTCATTCGGATTTCGTCATTCGTCATTTTCCTCACCCCGCCGCTTCCTCATTAATGATCCCCTGGATCGCGCTTCGGCTGAAACGCATCCGGGTGTTGTTCGATTCATCGACTTTCACGATGACCTCGTTGTCTTTCACTTCCACCACCGTGCCGATGACCCCGCCGATCGTCACCACGCGGTCGTTCTTCTTCATCGTCGCCAGAAGCGCCGCCCGCTTCTTCTTTTCCTTGCGCTGGCCGAACATCGTCATGCCGAACATCAGCGCCAGAAACAGCAGCAGCATCGGCAGCATGAAGTCAAACCCCGGGGCCTGCTTGGGCGGACCTTCGGCGGGCTTGCCGCCGGGTGCCGTCGTCGTGCCATCCGTGACCGGTGTGCCGGGGACGGGGATTCCGGGGGTTGGAGTGGGGGTTTGCGTCGGGGTCGTCGGAACTCCGTCGGTTTGCGCCAGCGTCAATGTCAGTGTCTCAAACATGTATGAATCTCCGATCTACGATGTTCGATCCGCGATCTGCCCGATATTCGTCTCCGCGGCACAGATCGCGGATCATCCCAATACCGGCCAGTCGGCCCGGAGCGAAGACCAGCCATCATCCCGGATCGCCCGCCTTATGTCCAGCATCAGCCGCTGGAAGTGTCTCAGGTTATGCAAACTCACCAGAATCGGCCCCAGCATCTCGTCCGCCATGAACAAATGCCTCAAATACCCCCGGCTGAACCGCCGACACGCCAGACAATCACACCGCTCATCAATCGGCCCGCGATCTTCCGCATATGTCGCGTTGCGCAGCCGAATCTGACCCCCCCGTGTGAACGCATTCGCATTCCGCCCGTTCCGCGTCGGCAGCACACAATCAAACATGTCCACCCCCGCGCGCACCGCCTCCACAATGTCCCGCTCATAGCCCACCCCCATCAAATACCGCGGTCGATCCCCCGGAAGCAGCGGCACCGTATGCCGCACCACCTTCGCAATCTCTTCCGGGGGTTCCCCCACCGCCACACCGCCGATCGCATAGCCCGGCAGGTCCAACCCCGTCACACGCCCGGCACACCAACTCCGCAATGCCAAATCCGTCCCCCCCTGCACAATCCCGAACAACGATTGCTCCTCCGTCCGCCCATGCGCCGCCTTGCACCGTTCCAACCAACGAATCGTCCGTTCCGCCGCGGAACGATTACGCTCCGCGTAGTTTGCGGTTTGCGGTTTGCGGTTTGCGGTTTCTTCCCCAGCCCCTCGCCCCTCGTCCCCAACCCCTCCACTTCCGGGGGCTTCCGGGGGCGGGCAATCGTCGAACGCCATGATGATGTCCGCTCCCAGATCGTTTTGAATCTTCATCGACCGTTCCGCGTTCAGCCGGTGTTCCGAGCCGTCGAGGTGGCTCTTGAACGTCACGCCATCCTCGTCGATTTTGCGGATATCGCCCAGTGAAAAAACCTGGAACCCGCCCGAATCGGTGAGGATCGCCCCGTCCCACGCCATGAACTTGTGCAATCCTCCGTGATGCGCCACCAGCTCGCTGCCGGGTCGCAGCATCAGATGATACGTGTTGCCCAGAATGATCTGCGCCCCGGTCTCCGCCACGTTGCCCGGCAATTGCCCCTTCACCGTCGCCTTCGTGCCCACCGGCATGAACGCCGGGGTGTCGAACGCCCCATGCAACGTCTCCACCCGCCCCACCCGCGCGTGACATTCATGGCTACGATGCGAAATGGTAAACTTCAGTGCTGACATGCTCACCTATTTATCCGAGTCCCGATGAAACCCAAAATCCGCCGCTACCGTGCCGCCGGAGGCGTCGTCCTCAACACACTCCCCCAGGCCGTAGGGCTGAAGCCCTACGGCGGCTCCGCCGCGTCCCAAGTCCTCCTCCTCGAACGCGATGTCATCCGCGACGGCCATCCCCTCCACGAAATCCGCCTGCCAAAAGGCAAAATCGAAACCGGCGAATCCGACGCCCAAGCCGCACTCCGCGAAGTCGGCGAAGAGTCCGGCTACTGGTCCGTCCAAATCCTCGCCGACCTCGGCGAAGCACGCACTCGCTACATCTTCCACGAAAAACAGACCGAACGCGATGAACATTACTTCCTCATGGCCCTGACCAGTGACGACCGGGCCGGCCAGCGCATGGACCCCCGGAAGGAAGAAGCGAAGTTTCAACCGCGCTGGGCGAAAAACCTCGACGAAGCCCAACGCCTGCTCACCTACGACGACGAAAAACAATTCATCGCCCGGGCGCGCGCCGCGCTCCAAGGCCGCGGGGCTTAAGCCCTACGCCCCGGCGGGGGCAATTAATTGCCCCCGCCCCCGGAACCGCCCCCGCGCCTGCTCTGCGTCGCTTTTTTCAGCGTCCGCTTCTCCCGCTCGGTCAGCGACTGCAACCCATTCCCGCTCACCTTCGCCAGTATCCGGTCCACCTCGCGTTCCAACTCGTCCTGCTTTCGTTGCAGGTGTTCGTTTCGCCGCTCTCGCCATCGTCCGCCGAAATCGCGGTGGGTGAAGTTCAGCCAATCACGGTGTTGAAACAGCAGCCACCCGAACCCCGCCCCGCCGAGGTGCGCCACCGATCCGCCCGCGTTCGCCCCGCCGACCAGCACCGTCAGAAAGTCCAGCCCGATGAACGCGATCGCCAGTGTGCGTAACTTCATCGGAATCGGCGGAATCAGCAGCATCACCTGTTGATCCGGCGCGATCATCGCCGCGCCGATCAGCACGCCCATCACGCACCCCGATGCGCCGAACAACTGCGCCAATGTCGCCGCCGATCCCGCCGGGAACATCACCCCCGGAAGCGTGAACACCAGCAGTGTGAACAGCGCCGACCCCGCGATGCCGCACAACAGATAGAACGCCGCGAACCGTCGCCCGCCCAGTTCCGCTTCCACCATCGGGCCGAAATAGTAGAGCGCCAGCATGTTGAAAAAGATATGGAACAGCCCGCCGTGAATGAACGTGTACGTGACGAACCGCCACGCCTGCACGCCGCCGATCGCCTGATCGACGCTGAAGATGAACCAGTGGCCGGGCGAAATCGCGGTGGCGCGCATGCTCGACGACAAAATCCCGTCGATCACGAACAGGCCCGCGTTGATAATCATCAGCCACGTCACCACGGACATCATCCGCAACCGTCCGCCGAAGCGTGGCCCGTCGTCCCGATACCCCCGCCGATTCAGTCGATCCGCCCAAGCCATGATGTTCATCCTCGCCTGGTCACTGAAAAACCGGCTCGAAATCAAATGACGAATGATGAAACTCGAATGACGAATGAAGTTCCAAATTCCAATGTCCAAACAAACGCGCGGCGAACCGGCTGTTTGGAATTTGAGATTTGATATTTCATTCGTCATTCGAGTTTCGTCATTCGTCATTCTCCTTTCGACGCCCTTGCCAATGTCCGTTTCTCCGCGTCGGTCAACGACTGCAACCCCTGCGCGGCGATCTTCGACAATATCCGATCCACCTCGCGTTGATCCGCTTCATTACTCGCGGGTCCGATGCGAGGCCCCCGCTTGGATCGCCTGCTTCCGGGGGTGAACCATCGCGTGAAATCAAGCAACCAGGGCCGGCGAATCAACAGGTAGCCGACCGCCGCCCCGCCGAGGTGGGCCGCTTCGCCTCCGCCGTTTTTCTGCGGGAAGAACCAGATCGTGTACCCCGCCAGGAAGATCAGAAAGATCGCCACGTGGCGCAGCTTGGCCGGGACGATGCCGTAGATCAACACCGTGGCGTCCGGCGCGATCACCGCGGCGGCGATCAGCACGCCGAAGATGCCCGCGCTGGCGCCGACCAGGGGCGTCGCGGGACTATCGACCAGCAAATGCCCCGCCATCAACATCATGTACGCCACCGGACCGGCGATCCCGCACAGCAGATAAAACGCCAGGTAGCGTACCGAGCCGAAGTATCGTTCGACCAGCCCGCCGAAGATGAACAGCCCGAACATGTTGAACAGAATGTGCTCGATGTTCGCATGAAGGAACTGGAACGTGATGAACCGCCAGAGTTGAAAATGATGGATCGCGGTCGTGGCGGAAAACTGGCCCCACAGTTCCAGCGGACCGATCACTATCTGTATCAGTTTGTCGCTGCCGTCGCGTTGCCGCACCAGGTATTCACCGACCACGTGGCCCAGCCCCGCGTTCTTCAACACGATGTCCAGCAGGAACACCGCCACGTTAATGATGATGAGCCAGGTGGTGAAACTCCGCATACGCATCCGCCCGAAGCCCGAAGCATCGGTCAGCCGCGCCGGTCCCCGCCCCCCGGCTCGTGCATAATCTCGATCCATAAAACTCATAAGTGGTTTCCAAGGAGTCAGGAGTCAGGAGTCAGGAGTAAGAACCCACGGCGCGCCGAATATAATGTCTCCTGTCTCCTTACTGCCGTCTCCTGAATGCTTCGTAAAATAGTATTCCCGCGATCGTTTTTCCATCGACGATTTCGCCCGTCCGCACCATTTCCAGTACGTCAGGCCACCGGCGAAGTTCGACCTGGATCTGTTCGGTCGCTTCCAACCGCTGGCCGACGTGCGTCAAGTCCCTGGCCGTGAACACGCGCATCAGTTCGTTGGTCATGCCGGGCGAGGTGTAAAACTCGCACAATTTTTCGATGGTTTTCGCCTCGTAGCCCGTCTCTTCAATCAGTTCGCGGGCCGCGCACTCGGCGGGGTCTTCGTCTTTTTCCAATGTTCCGGCACACAGTTCCCACAATTCCTTTCCGACGGCGAACCGTTGGTTGCGGATCATCACCACGCGGCCGCCGGGGGCGTCGTCCAGGATCGGCAGGACCAGCACCGCCCCGCCATGCACGATCATTTCGCGTTGCGTCGTGCCGCCGCCGTGTGTGCGAATTGGTACGCGGTCCACGGCGAACTTCACGCCGGTGTATATGCGTTCACGCTGTTCGTGGGATTGGCTCATGGCGACAGTATAGTGGAGGAAAGCGATGAGCGATGAGAGGAGCCGGCCCGCGCCAACGGTTATACCCCGGCGGATTTGCGACGCCGGGGCCGCCGGTCTGCCGGTTGGGCGTTTGACGGGGTATGCTGAGCGCGATCGAGTATGGCCGACAGCGCCTTGCCGGTTGGCAGGTGCCGCACCTCGTGATAAATCGCGTCTTTCCACGCCCAGACATCCCGCGGGGCTTTGGAGACGTGTGTGTCAGTCCGCTTCATCGATCACCTCCATCGGCGAAGTCAATCGCCCGCATCGGTCAATGCCTGATCGATCCGGTCGATCGTCGCGGATTGCGGCTTGTGTTCGGCCGCCTCGAGCCGGCTGATCGTCTTGACGGCGACGCCGGCGGCGCGGGCCAGTTGCTCCTGGGTCAACCCCGCGGCGACGCGGCGGCGAATGAGTTTGCGCGCCATGAGCACCCGCATGGTCTGACGCGCCGGGCGATTGCCGCGCCGATTGGGTTGTGGCAGTTCGGGCAGTTCAACCTCGCCCAACCGCTCCAGGAGGGCATCGAACGTCTCGTTGGGAATCGCGGTGTAGCCGCGCCCGTCGATGGTCAGTGAAATGGTCATGGCTTGAACTCCTCAGTAAACGTCTTTGCGATCATCGATGCGATCAATCACGATGGCGTCGCCTTCAAGATGAAACACCACCCGATACTTGCCTGTCCGCAGGCGGTAATGGCCTTTCCAATTGTGTTGCAATGGCTTGACGCCGCTGACCCGCGGCCATTGCTCCAGCCGCCCAATGAGGTTGTCCACCCGATCCTGCATCCGAGTGGGCAACTCGTCGAAACCGGCCTGCGCCTCGGGCGTGATCTCAATGTCCATGCGACGCATGATAGCGATATTTGTCCAGTTTGTCCATACTCCTTCAGGCAGTCCTTCGGGCTGCTCCTCCCCGTGGGACTACTCGAAATTCGCCCCGATTCCCGCCGGTTGCACGGGCAGGCCCGCCGCAACGCCTCTCACCGACTGACTGATTAACTGACTGATTGATCGGTCAGTTGACTACCGCCCCATCTCGAACCGGCAGACCACGTCGTACATTTCCGCGTGAAGCGTTTGCGCCACGTGCTTTTCCTTAATCATCGCCAGTTTCAGCGTGTCGCAGGTGAAGCATGCGTCGAAGTTTGATTCGATGGCGCGGCCCATGCCTTCGAGTATCAACAAATCCGCCCCCCGTGCCGCCGACGCCAGTTCTTCGCTCACATTTCGCAGGTCGATCAGCGGCGCGTCGTTGCCCGAAGCGATCGGCGTGATACGCCCGTCGCCCACCGCATCACGCACCGTCTCATCGAATGCCGCGATCCGTTCCAGCAGCGGCCCCAGCGCGTCGAAGGTGATGTCGTTCAGCGACGGATGCGTGTTGGCCGCGATGAACACCCGCGTGCCTCGCTTCGCCAGTTCCCGGCACAACGGAATCATGCCCAGCACCACATCCGCCCCGGCGTTATCGACCAGCACGATCGCCTTTTTCCAAACCGCCCCCGGAAGTTTCAAACCGTCCAGCCACCGGCCCTCCAACAAACCCAGGTCATCGACGACCCAGGGGCGTGGTTTGATCTTCGCGCGCACATCGTGGTAATCCATTTTGCCCGATTCATACAGCGCCAGTGTCCCGGCCGCGCCCAGGTCGAACACGTTGCCCGCGAACACGCCGACGATCAGCGTTTCGAGCAACTTCCGGGGATTTCGTATGGCATCCAGTTCAGCCAGCACCCCCGGAAGCAGTTTCAGACACGCTTCGTTTTCCATCGACTTGATGTGATGGTACGGATCGGCGATGTGGTGTTCGCGGAGACACTGTTCACGCAGTTCGCAGATGCGCAGGATCGACAGGTGGCCGAACGCATCGGCGTTGGCGCGAAGCGCGTCGAGCATCCGCGAAAATTGAGCGGCCATCGCATCAACGCGGCGGCGCGCGTCGTCGGTGTCGCCTTCGCTGATGATGGCGTGACGCTTGAGCGACGGCAGGTGATTGACGAACACGTCGATCCAGTAGTGTCTGGCTTGCGGGTCGGTCACCATGTCGATGGTGTGCGGGTTGTAAGTGGCGGGTGAGGCGAGCAGGGGGAGGGTGGGCATGGGAGGATGAGGGGCTGGGGGTTAGGGTAAGAAGTTCAATGACCAGGTACCAATGACGAATGACCAAAGAAACACCCATGCTCAATGACCAATATCCAACGCGCTTCTTTGGGGTCATTGGTCATTGGGTTTCTTTGGTCATTCGTCATTGGTGTTTGGTTCTTCCCACTCACAGTCGGGCGAAGTTTTCCAGCATTTTCAATCCCACGCGCTGCGACTTTTCGGGGTGGAACTGCGTGGCGAAGATATTGGCTTTTCGCACGGCGGCGCAGAACGGGCCGGCGTAGTCGGCGGTCGCGGCGGTTGTCGCCGCGTCGGCCGGTTGCGCGAAATAGGAATGCACGAAATAGACGAAACAACCATCGGCCAAACCGGCGAACAACGGATTGTCACGTTGCGTGAACGACAGCGCGTTCCAACCCATCTGGGGCACCTTCACCGTCGGATCGATCGGATCGAAACGAACGACACCGCCGGGCAAAATGCCCAGCCCCTCGTGCGAACCGTCTTCCGTCGAGGTGTCGAACAGCAACTGGAGACCGAGGCAAATGCCCAGAAACGGCTTGCCCGACGCGGCGAAGTCCCGCAACGGTTCGACCAGTTGTTGCTGACGCAAATGGATCATCGCATCGGCGAACGCGCCGACCCCCGGAAGAATCAACTTGTCGCAATGCGAAAGCTCGGCGGGCGTGCGAACAATGGATACCGGCGCGTCAAAACGCTGGAGCGCTTTCTCGACGCTGCGGAGGTTGCCCATGCGATAGTCGATCAGGCCGATCATGGCGGAATAGTGTAGGGACAAAGGGACGAAGGGACAAAGGGACGGAGGGACGTGTCGCAACTCAAGTAGAAATGTCCCCTGTTTGGACTCAGTAGAAGTGTCCCGTGTTGTGGTTCGCCGGGACCGGCGCAGCGGAGGCAAGGGCGCAGCCCGCAGCCGTAGCGGAGCCGGTCC
>JBAYVY010000072.1:0-11921 GCA_041674345.1 Phycisphaeraceae bacterium
ACCATTGTTCCGCCGACCGACGCATACGCTTGGTCATCGAACCATTGTGATGGATATCTTCCATCCCCACAGCATCGCATCAGCCCACACGCCACAAAAGACGGGTTTTATGAAACGCTTACTATCTCGGTGCTTACGGCTCGCCCGAAAGCCGTACCGAGTACGAGCGGATCATCGGTCAATGAGCTGGCCGGTGGGAAGGTCGTTGAGCAATCCGCAAGGCAGGCGAGGCAGGCCGCTGACGCCGACGCCCCCGACCCCCGGACGATGACTGTGACGCAACTGGCTCGCGCGTACTGGCGGATGCTCAAGGGCCGCTACAACATCGACCGAGATACCCGACTACCAAGCCATCCGCCCCCACGTCGCCCCCCAGGTCGAGGCGCTGATCGACATGATGCTGCTGACCGGCGCACGCGCCGGTGAAGTCGTGGGGCTGCGGCTGGCTGACCTCAACACCACAGGCAAAATCCGGACCGCCCACGTCACCGATCACTTCGGACTTCTGCTCGCGTTGTTCGTGTAAAAATGTTGTGATTGACGGGGCCGCCATCGAACAGGTGCGCCGTCCGTCATGCGCTGCCATCGAGACGCGGCTGCGTTTTCATTTGCCAACGTAGCGGTGGCGGAGAAAATCGGGAGGCGTACAATGCTCGGCTATGAGCATTCGAGTCGCTATTGTCGGGCCGACGGGTTATACGGCGTTGTGGCTGGTGAAGCTGCTGGCGCGGCATCCCGAGGCGCGCGTCACCTATCTGGCGTCACAGCGCGAGCAGTTGCCGCACATCGCGGAGGAGTTCCCGGAACTACTGGGCATTTGCGATCTGACCTGTCGGTCGATCGACGCGGCGGCGATCGCGCGCGAGTGCGATGCGGCGTTCATCCGTCTGCCTCACGTGGCGGCGATGCAATACGTACCCGTGCTGCTGGAAGCGGGCGTGCGGGTGATCGACCTGTCCGCGGATTACCGACTGAGCGACCCCCGGAAGTATGAGTCGGTGTATGGACATGCGCATACGGACACGGCGAATCTGGCGAACGCGGTGTATGGACTGCCCGAGTTCAACGCCGCCAAACTTCCGGGGGCGAGATTGGTGGCCAATCCCGGTTGCTATCCGACGGCGGCGGCGCTGGCGATCGGACCGTTGCTGGCGAAGAAACTGGTGAAGCCGACGGGCATCGTCATCAATGCGTGTTCGGGGATCACGGGCGCGGGCCGAACGGCGAAGCCGCATCTGCATTTCCCGGAGATGAACGAGGCGTTTATGTGTTACGGCGCGGGAACGCACCGGCATCAGCCGGAGATCGAGCAAACGCTGACGGGGTTGATCGGCGAGGAAGTCAGGACGTTGTTTGTGCCGCACCTGTTGCCGGTGGACCGGGGGATTCACGAAACGATTTACATGGAGCCGGCGGATGACTTACTTCCGGGGGCGGGGGCGGAGGATGCGTTGTACGACGTGTACGAGGCGGCATATGCGAATGAGCCGTTCATACGGATTCGGCTGGGCTTTCCGAATGTGAAGCATGTGCGGGATACGAATTATTGTGACCTGGCGGTGCGGGTGGCGGGCGGGAAGGTGATCGTGTTCAGCGTGATCGACAACATGATCAAGGGGGCGAGCGGCCAGGCGATACAGAACATGAATCTGATGTTCGAGATGGAAGAGACCGCGGGGCTGAAGTAGATGTTCAATGTTCAATGTGCGATGTGCGATGTCAGAGATTGCAATGCACATGGTACATTGCACATCGCACATTGAACATCTCGTTAATCGTTTATTAATAAGACATGGGAATCTTTTTTCCGATGAATGAACCGCAGCCGGTGTCAGCGGGGTCGGGCGAGTGCATCCGATCCGCAGTGGCCCCCGCCCCCGGAAGTGGGATCGCCCATGAAACCGCTGGTGGGATCGTCCCTGGAAGCGGCGGGGAGCAGTTGCGGTTGTGGTATCAGCCGCGGGTGTCGCTGGCGGACAACACGCTGACGGGGTTCGAGGCGTTGCTGCGATGGGAGCACCCGACGCGGGGCATGGTCAGCCCGGGTCAGATCATCCCGCTGGCGGAGGACACGGGGCTGATCGTGCCGATCGGGTGGTGGGTGATCGAGGCGGCGTGCAAACAATTGGCGAAATGGACGGCGGCGCTGAACGAACATCGTGCGGCGAAGGTGAGCGTGAATCTGTCGAAGAAGCAGTTGTTCGAGCCGGGCTTCGCGGAGCGGGTGACGGAGATGATCGAACGATATGGCGTGGAGCCGTGGCGTCTGAACCTGGAGGTGACGGAGAGTACGATCATCAGCGGCGGGGAGAAGGTGCAGCAGGTGTTGCGGAACCTGCACGGGGCGGGGTTGTCGCTGTGGATCGACGATTTCGGGACGGGGGCCAGTTCGCTCAGTTGTTTGCATCAGTATCCGCTGTCGGTGTTGAAACTGACGCGCAGTTCGTGCGGAATATGGACGGGCGGATGGATTTCACGGCGATCACGCAGGCGGTGGTGACGCTGGCGCATGCGTTGAAATTGCAAGTGGTGGCCGATGGGATCGAGACGGCGGGTCAACTGGCGTCGGTGCTGGCGCTGGAGGCGGACATGGCGCAGGGGTATCTGTTCAGCCCGCCGGTGCCGGCGGATCGCGCGACCCATATGCTGCGAAACGAAGTGTCGCTGTGGACGGTGGAACAGGGCGATTTCATGGCGGCGTGAGGGGAATCGGTCATTGTGTTGACGCGGCGGTCAGCGCGAGCAGCGCGGGGACGCCGGCGTTGTCTTTGCCGGGCAACAGGTCGATGGTGGTGATCGCCACATCGGGGCGGGGGTTGTTCCACTGTTTGCTGTACGCCACGGCGGTGAGTTTGCCGGTTTCGTAGGGCTTGGTCCAGGCGATCTGCGCGCCTGGAATGGTTTTGACGGCGGATTGCGAGTAGGACTCGACGTCGATCTCGGCGAGGATCGGGACGATTTCCTGTTTGCCGTCGGCGTAATGGACGACGTAGCGTCCAAGTTCAAAGGAGCGATTCTTTTTCAGATCGTCGGCATTGCGTTTGCGATCAACGCGTGCGGCCTGGAGGAAGAAGAGGGCGTCGGCCTTGCGGTTGACGAGGATGCCTTTGACTTCCTTGGGGAGGTTGCCGGGCACGTCCTTGCCGCCGAGCATGACGACGGTGGGCACGGGCGAGGTGGCGAAATCATAGACGTCGTAGGCCACGCCGGCGAAGGTATGGCGGCCGAGGGGGATGTCGGCGAAGGTGTGCGTCTTGTCGCCGAACCAGCCCTGTTCGTTGCGATAGGCGGTGGCGTATTTGGAGATGTCGATGGGTTGGTAATTGAGGTTGGCGCCGGCGATGATGGTTTTGCCTCCGGCGAAGGGAGCGTGGAGATTGTCGAGGATGGTGGCGAGGATTCGGCGTTTTTTCAGCAGGTTTTCAGGCACTTCCTCGTTGTCCTTGAACAGCAGGTTGCACAGCACGATGCCGCCTTTGCCCTGGGGATAGGAGACCAGCCCGCCGACGTTGAGCATGGGTTTGACTTTTTCGTAGAAATCGGGCGAGCGTTGGGCCTTGAGATAGATATTGTCGATGCCGACGTTGAGCGGCTTACCGGGAATGAGTTGCCAACCGGCGATTTGAATGGTCAGATGTTTGGCGGGGCGGGGGGGATTGATGTCGAAGGTTTGTTCGGAGCCGTCGGGTTGGAGGGTGAGGGGGAGTTTATTCGCCTCATCGCCGTCGAAGATCAGGTTCACCCGGGTGGTGGGATTGTAATTCATGCTGGCGATGTGGGTGTATTGCGTGATGGTCTGCGGCGAGGGGAAGTCGAGTTGGATGTCGAAGGGCTTGCCGTCCGCGGGGATGGGGAAGTCGATGATGAGAGGCCAGCCGTCGGCGCCGACGAAGCCGTTGACGATGTTGTCGTAGGCATGAAAGGAGGACTTGGCGAAGGGAGCGACCTCATCGAGATCGACGATGAAGCTGAACTGATCGCCGACGGTGTAGTTGCCGTCACGGAAGCCGAAGATGCGCTTGGAGGTGTAGAGGACGATATCTCGCGCGGTCAGCCCGGCGGTGAGGGGATTGCGAACGGGCGGGAAGGTGATGCGTTGGCGTTTGAAGGGCCGGATCAGATGTTCGACGCCGACGATTTTGTTGTAATCGGCCAGTCCGTCGGGGGTGAGGTTGTTGAAGACGATCCATCCGCCGGCGTCGGTGAAGGCGCGCAATTGGGGCAGGTTTTCGGCGAGGATTTTGAGGTTGGCCGGTGAAGCGGACATGACCACGATGCCGGTCTTGCCGGACGAGATCGCGGCCAGCGGATCGGCGGCCGGCGCGTATTGCAGGCCCATGCCGTCGATCGCGGCGGAGAGCGTGGGCAGATCGGCGGCGACCGCGGCGACCGGCCGGTGGAACAGCTTGTACGTGGCGGCATAGTTCAGCAGGTTCAGCATGACTTGCCGCGCCGGGGCGCAATCGGCGAGTTTTTCGCCGACGAGCAACTGGTTCAGCAGCATCAGCCCGTCGTTGACCGGCACTTCAATCAGCGCGCTGTAATTCAACAGATCGTGACATTGCACCAGGGACTTGGCGCCGCTTTGCGGCTGTTGATAGGCGTTGCGATAGACCCGCGCGTCATTGCCCCAGGTGAAGAAGTCTTTCTGTCGCAAACCGGCCAGCAGCGGATGTTCCATGTTTTCGCCGAAGGCGACCTGGCCGGTGTTCACCGCCGCGTCGATCACGGCGGGCAGCGCCTGGAACTTCAGCGGATTTTTCTGATCGAGCACGATCAATCGCCGGCCGGTCGCAACGTAGGCGGCGAACTTGCTGGAGGTGCTGTCGGTGACATCGATCGCGTCCGTGCCGATCAGCAGAATGCGCCCGGAGTCGGGCAGCGTTGCGATGTCGTTCAGCGCGGTGAAGGCGATGCGGTGTTGTCCGAGGAAGGGAGTCACGCTGTTGTTCGGATCATAGACCAGCAGGTCGCCGGGCTTGAGCGCGGCGATGCCGGGGGGCAACGGCTGATCGTCCGCCGTGGGCAACACGGACACCTGCTTGACATCGTGATACACCGGCTGCCCCTTGACCGACAGGTCGAGCGACAGCGTGCCCTCCAATCGCTGTTTCGTGGCGGGCAGGGTGAGTTCGACGTTGAACTTTTCATTTTCGCCGGCGGGAACGGCGTGTTCGGTGGTGTTGGAAGCGACGACCTGATCGCCGAGGGTCAGTTTCCAGGTGAAGGTGATGGGATCGTCGTGGCGGGTGTCGTTGAAGATGCCGAAGGTGCGGGAAACTTTCTGACCGGAGCCGAACGACCAGTCCCACTGCCGGCAGAAGACGGCGCGATGACTGAAGGAGTTGTAGAAGCTGCCGTCGGTGTCGTGCTGGCCCATCCAGTAGTGCCAGCCGCCGATGCCGACCCAGCGATAACCCTCGGTGAGGATGCGTGCCCAAAGTCCGCCGGCGGGCAGGTTGCCGGTTTTGCCGATGAACACGGATTCACCGCCGAGGTAGGACAGTTCGGGGTGGTTGCCGGCGAGGAAGATTTCCTCACCGATGAAACGGGGGCGTTTCCGGTCCCATTCCCAGCGTTTGCGTCCGCCGCCGGTGGTGTTGGGTTCGTAGGCGAGATTGGGATATTCGGTGATCGAGCCGGTGGTGTAGTGATCGCCGTGGACCGGCAGGGAATTGTCCTTCAGCGCCCCCCCGCCGTCGATCATCACCGGGCGCGTGGGATCGACTTTCCCGACCGCCTCGGCGACTTCCTTGGTCACCGGTTCCCACTTGTCGCACTGGTTCATGTTGATGATGTTGACGTATTGGAACTCGTTTTCAATCGACCAGATCATGATCGACGGGTGATTGCGTTCACCCCTGACCCACGCCGTCACCTGGTCTTTCCAGTGGCCGGCCAGTTCCGGCAGCGGTTGATAGCTCATCAGTTCCCCGTCCAGAATGCCGGTGCGACGGATCACCACGCCATGCGCGTCCGACCAATCCAAAACCTGATTCGGCGACATCTCCGGCGCAGGCCCCCAATGAATGCCCCAGAAGCGCATGTTCGTCTGGTGCGTCTTGTGATAGAAGTCCAGCCAGGCTTCCTTGTTGGGCTGTCCGAAGCAATCGGCCCATGCGTGATACTTCACGCCGTTGAGTTTGAAGTGGATGCCGTCCATCGTCCACTGGCGATAGCCGAACCGCGTGTCCGACACATCCAGCACTTTCTCGCCCGTCCGCACCGTCACGCGCAGATCATACAGATTCGGCGCATCGGGCCACCACAACTTCGCATCGGCCCAGGGACCGGCGATCTCGACGGTTTGCGTCGCGCCGGCGTCCAGCGAGAACGCGCCGGCCGGCAACGTCACCGCCACTTTGCCCGTCGCCGGGTCCACCGCTTCGCACACCACCTGACCGGCCACCGCCGCGTTCGTCGCATTCGTCAGCGTCACTTCCGCCGCCAACTTCTTATCCGCCACCAGCGGCTTGACGAACACATCGCCGGCGTACACCGGCCCGGCGGCGGTCAGCGTCGGCGCGTCCAATATGCCCGATTCCGAGTGGCCCCAGACCGGATACACCAAACGCTGCCACCCCTGATGGAAATACCCCTCCGGCATGTTGAACATCTTTCGCAGCACCATCGGGTTCTTCGGATCGTTCTCATACCCGTACCACGCATCGCGGATGCCCACCAGAATCTCATTGACCTGACCCGGCTTGACCGCCTTGCTCACGTCCACGCTGTAACTGGCCAGCGGATTCTTGTCGAACCCGCACAACTGCCCGTTGACATACACCGTCGTGTTCAGACTGTTCAGCGGAAACGTCATGAACATCGAACGCCCCGCGTATCCCGCCGGCACATTCACCTTCGTGCGATACCACAGACGATGCGCGAGCAACAGGTCCGGCCGCGACTTGTTGCGATCCGACGGAACCGGAATCGCGCTCCAGGCCGCTTGCTCGTTCATCCGCCGCATCGGCACCGCGATGTCCGCCGGCGGAAGCTGCTCATCGTCCCGGCAAACCTCCCATTGCCCGTTCAGCGGCAAGGTCTCGCGATTCTGCGCGCCGGTCGGCGCGGGCAACACGAACACCTGCTCCGCCGCCTGACGATCCGCGTCCGTGCGATAAACCTCATCCGGCTTGAACTTCGAGTGAGGCGAAAACTTCCCGCCATACACACACAACGCATCCGATGCGTACAACACGCGATCAAACTGCCCCTTGGCGTTTTTCAACTTCGGCAGACGGATTTGCAGATTGTGCCGCCCCGCCGCCAAGTCCGCCTCGCCCATCTTCAGCCACGCCACTTCGGTCCAGCGGCTCAACTCCATGCAGTCGGTCGTCAGTTCCGTCGCCTCGATCCGCTTCCATTCGCCGTCGTCGATGCGCCACTCGAACGCCGATCGCACGAACTCGAATCCGATGCGGTTCCACACCTCATGCTTCCCGCCCGCGACCGCCGGAAAATCGTAAGTCAGAACGATGCCCTCCTCCGGCACTTCCTTGGCCACCTTGCCCGCCTCGACCGACACCAGCAGCCACTTGCCCTCGCTCAGCCACTCGGCATGAGCCGCCCCCGCGCCGCTGACTTTCTGACTGGCCTGGGTCGGGTTTTCGCCCTCCATCCAGCAATACCCCGCCGGTTCCGCCGCCCGCGCACAGGCGACGGTCAGCGACATCGCAACGGCGAACAGCACGACAACGCGGAAACACCAGCGGGCGGATCGGTCATTCATCGAAACATCCTTTGTTATGAAGGGAACACAGCGAACGGATTCCGGCCATGCGTCAGCCGGCCTTCCCACTGCTCTGATTCAAGACGTCCGGCATGAAAAGATTATTCCCGAAGATTCGCCAAGAAAATCGCCGCCAATCCATCGGTAAAGGGAACAGGCAACCCATGCTTCAACGCGACGACTATAGCATGATTCACGGTCCCCAGGCAACATTGTTGCGCATGCGATCAACGTCCCACTTGCCGCTGATCGACTCGCCGTGGCCGTCGATGCCGGTGACGTTCACCGAGTGATAGTGCCGGGGGATGTTTACCACGTCGCCGGTGAACAGGTCGGGGGTAGTGTCGTTGGCGCTTCGCCAAGTCACCGACCAGGGGACGGAATTGACGTGATCCCAAATGCCGACGCCTGTAAAGTCGAAATTGGCGTAGGTTGCGTAGTCGTTAACGTCCGACCGTCCGTCGGCAATGGCGAAAGTCGAAGGTGTCACCCGGTCGATCCGCACGGCGCTTTTGATGTCGGGATAGGACGGACTGCTGTTGTCCAGCGGTGCCCAGGCGCGCATCCAGGTGATGGGATTGCCGCCGCCGCCGGTTCGAGAGGCGGCTAAATATCGATTCAGGCCGTACGACATGCGGAACTGGCCGTCGCCGCCGGACGGGGTAATGACGCGACCGTAACCCGGCATGTCGGACGCCGGGAACGGGCATTGCCAGGCGGTGCGCAGACGGGCGTCATGGATGTCGGCGGCCAACGGAAGATAGTTATTGCCGATGGAGATTTCACCCAGGCGTTGATACCAGTTGAGGTAGCCAATGGGTTCGCCGACGGTCGCATCACCGGCTGCATTCCAACGGTAGGGCAGCATTCCCTGAAAGTCGGTGGCATATGTCGCCAGGGCGATGTGGACCTGCCGCTGGTGGGTCAGACATTTAAGGTTTTTCGCCGCGTCGCGCGCCTTGTTCAGCGACGGCAGCAGGATCGCCAGGAGCAGCGCGATGATGGCGACGACGACAAGGAGTTCCACAAGCGTAAAACCGTGTCGGATTCTCGATTGCCGACCCCCGGAATAGCCGATTGCCGATTGAAAGACCACCGTCCGCCCCAATCGGCAATCGGCGATCAACAATCGGCCATTCGGTAATTGATTCGTCATGCCACACCGCATATGTTTCCGCCGCTTGCGGCTTAGCACCCCCCGCCCCCGGAAACATACCGCAAGCGGCAAAACGCCGGTCGCCGTCAAAGCGAACCGGCGTTGAAAGAGGAAGAATCGTTCGTTCAGCGTTTGCCGCGTCCAGCCATCAACAGCCCGCTGATCGCCATCAGCCCCAGCGTCGCCGGTTCGGGGATGGCGGTGGTGAAGCTGAAGTCGTCAATGGGATTTTGCCGCGTCGTCGTCGATGAATACTGAATTTGGGTGATGCCAAGACCGGCGGGGGCGTTGAAGAGGACGAACCCGGAAGTGCCGAACGCCAGCGGGCCGCCGAACGCCAGCGCCTGGGTGGAGTTGTCGCTGAAGGTGGCGGTGAAGGTGACGATTCCCACCGCGCCGCTTCGCCCGTTGAGGGCCAGCGCCACGGCGTTGACATATTCGCCGGTGGCCAGCCCGCCGCCGGAAAGCGTCAGGGACAGGGCGGTGGTCGCCGCAGTGACAGTGTTTGGATCAAGATGCGCGAAACCGCTGGTGCGGTTGGCCGAGCTGAACATGTTAATGGACCAATCGGCGGCTCCGACATTCTTCAGGGTCAGAACCTTGCTGGTGCCGTAAGGCAATTCGGCACCGTCAGCGCCGAAGAGTTGGGAGACAAAGGGACTGGTGCCGTCGGGTTTGAGGGGCGTGGTCAGGCCGGAGTTCCATACCGCGCCGGTTTCGTTGGTGAAGGCGGTGGCGACGGTGGTTTTCCAGTTGGTCAGGTCGGCGACGGTCAGCGAGCCGGCGTAGGCGCTGATCGTATCGTCGCCGGGCGGATCAAAGACGCCGACCAGTTCACCGACGATGGGAGCCGCGTTGACCGATCCGGTGATCGCCAGCGCCATGCCGCATGCCACGAGAGTCCATTTCATCTTTTTCATTGCGCAGTCCTCCCAAAAAATGGGATTCGATTGCCGTCGGGACACCAAAGATCGTATGGATTCGGTGACACGCATCGAACCCAACGTAAAAAATACCCGCGCCGGACGACAAAGTCTTGTGTTTTTGAACAAATTATTTGTATATTTAAATCGTCCCATAAAACCCGGCTGGTCCGGGCGGGATGTGGGGGGTTGCTTGCCGGAAGATTTCTGACAAACTGTTTGTATGGGTACATCACGCGTGTCGAACAAGGCGGGCGGGCCGGTGGTGTTGCTGCTGGTGGGGCATGAGACGCTGCTGAGCGTGCCGGAGAAGACGGCGGGGATACTGGCGTATTCGGTGGACGGGCGGTGGCTGTTCGATGTGGATCGCGCCCTGCCGTGCGACGGGGTGATCGTGCTGGATACTCGGGAGGACGCGGCGGTGAGCCGATCTCTGGACGGACGTGACGTGCCGGTGGTGCGGTGCCACTTTCCGCTTCAGGGCCGATCACGGTTTCCGGTCATTACCAGCGACGAGCATCAGATCGGTCGGATGGGAGCTGAATATCTGCTGGAGCTGGGACTGAACCGTTTCGCGTTCGCGGGGATGGATGTGTTTGTCAGCGCCGAGCGAGAGGCGGGGTTCGCGGAGGTGATCGCCAAGGCGGGGTTTGAAGTGCGAACCACGGCGGCGAAAGCGGGTGGCGTGGATCGTTTGCCGCTGGACTTCAAACCGGAGGGCCGCAAGCGGATTCGCCGGTGGCTGGAGTCGCTGCCCCTGCCGATCGGTGTGATGGCGTGGAACGACCGGATGGCGGTGACGGTGGGGTTGACGGCGCTGGAGATGGGGCTGGCGATACCGGATGACATCGCGCTGCTGGGGGTGGACAACAATGCGTTTCGCTGCCGGGCGATTTCGGTGCCGCTGTCGAGCGTCGATATCAACCAGCATGAACTGGGGTATCAGGCGGCGTCGCTGCTGGACCGGATGATAAAGAACCGCAAGAACGCGCCGCGGGTCGTCCGCGTGCCGCCGCTGAGGGTGGAGGTTCGCAGATCGACGGACGTGCTTCAGATCGGTGACCCCGATGTCGCCGCGGCGGTGCGATGGTTACGCGATCACGCGATCCAAAATGTTCGTATCGACGACGTGGAACAGGCGATCGGATGCTCGCGGGCGACCCTCGACCGCAAGTTCCGCAAGTTCATGGGTCACAGCATGGGCCAGGAACTGCGACGGGCGCGATTGCGTCAGGCGCGGGAACTGGTGATCCACAGCCGCCGGTCCATGCTGGACATTGCGTTGGACTGCGGCTTCGCCGATCTGCCGCACTTCAGCGCGGTGTTCAAAAAGACATATGGCCTGTCGCCCAGCCATTATCGACAACTGCACGGCGGGGGCATGCCTCTGATGCCGGCTCCGCCGCCTGCCCGCAAGAGATGATCCGCGACATCAGAGCGACGAACTAACGATGCAGCGAGGGAACAACCTCGAACGGATCGGCCATTCGGGCGTCTCGCGCGAACAGGCCGGACGCATCGCGATCACCGCGATTGATCGTCCGCGCCAGCACCGGCCCCGCCGCTCGCTCATAACCTGATGTTGTCAGTCATCCGCGTGGCAGGCCAGGCAGAGGGCGCTGCGGCTGTTGGACATGGCCAGCAAATGATCTTCGGTGGAGTAGGGGGAATGGCAGGCCAGGCAGCCGATTTTGTTGTCGATGAGCGTGATGCGGGGGTCGAGCGCGGCGAGGGAACGGAATGGGGCGAGTCCGCCGGACGAGGTGGTGATTTGCGGTCGGGTGGGATAGGTCATGCCCATGGGGTGATCGTGTGCGGCGTTGAACGATGAATTGGACAGGGAGCCGGTGCCGGTGCTGACATCGGCGGCCAGCGAACCGTCGTGACAGGTGAGACAGGATTGGGATACGGCGTCCATGAGGGAGTTGTCGAGTGTGGAAGCGAAGGCGGAGGGGGCGGCGGGGAGCGGAGCGAATTGTTTGACGTAAGCGGGTTTGCGGAGGTGCGCTTTGCCGAGCGCGGCCCCGTGCATGGAGACGCGGCCCCCACCCCCGCCCCCGGAAGTTTGGCCACCGCCCCCGGAATGATCGGATTCGCCGGGGTTGTGGCA
>JBAYVY010000073.1:0-11897 GCA_041674345.1 Phycisphaeraceae bacterium
GAAGCGTTCGGCAACCCCGCCGGCATGGACAAAATCGCACAGATCGCCGGCAAACACGAAATCCCCCTCGTCGAAGATTCCTGCGAAGGACTCGGCAGCACCTACAAAAACCGCCCCGTCGGCTCATTCGGTCGCGTTGGTGTGTTCGGCTTCTACCCCAACAAACAAATCACCACCGGCGAAGGCGGCATGATCGTCACCAACGACGACCGACTCGCCGATATGTGCCGCTCCCTCCGCAACCAGGGCCGCGCCGCCGGTTCCATGCCCGGCCAGAACAACGACGCCGGCAGTTGGCTCAGTCATGAACGATTGGGTTACAACTATCGTTTGTCCGAGATCGCCGCCGCGATCGGTTGCGTGCAGATGGAACGCTTCGACGCCATTCTCAAAAAGCGGCAGGACGTCGCCTGTATGTATTTCGACCGCCTCATGGACAACTCCGATGTCATCCTGCCCAACATCGAACCCGACACCACCATGAGCTGGTTCGTCTTCGTGATCCGATTGAGCGATCAGTTCTCCGCCGTCGCTCGCCAGCGCATCATGTCCGGCCTGAAAAAACACGACGTCGGTTGCTCCAACTATTTTCCCCCGATCCATCTCCAGCCCTATTTCCGCCGGCTTTTCGACTACAAGATCGGCGACTTCCCGATCGCCGAGTCCGTCTCGCAACGCACCATCGCGCTGCCGTTCCACAACTTCATGGACGCCACACAGGTTGAACTGGCGTCGCTGACATTGAAGGTGATGATCGACCGCGAAAAGCTGATGCTCGACGCCGCGAAAAAAAATCCGCCCTCCCCCCCGGAAGGCGAATCCAACAACGACAACCCCCTGACCCGCCGCGGCTGATCCGCGTTGTTTGCTCCGCCCAGCCGCGCGTCAAGGGCAAGAAGTCGCCCTTGCCGCGACAGGTGGTGGCCCGACGCAAGAAGGGCCGACGCGCGACTGTGACCTGACGCGGCGGATCGACCCGCCGAAAGTATTTCCAGCCGGTGAGTTGCTCGTCGCTGGTCGCTCTTCGCTCCTCGCTTCTTCCGGGGGCCGGGGGTCATACCGTGATTCGCATGATGCCGGGGCGGGTGAGGGCGAAGTCGTAGCGCAGCGGATCGCGCGGGGCGAAGCGGCGCAGGGCGGTGGTGATCTCCAGCGCGGTGGCGAGGTTCGCTTGTTTGCGCTGCGTCCAGTTGAACCGGCGGGCCATTGCGAACAGATGCGTATCGACCGGGGCGACCAGCAGGGCGGGGGACACGTCGGACCATGAGCCGACGTCCACGCGGTCGTTGCGGACCATCCAGCGAAGGTAGAGCATCAGACGTTTGCACGCGCTGCCGCGCGCGGGATGGGGCAGCAGATGATCGAGCGGAGCGCCGGCGCCCCCGACGCCCCCGGAAGCGTCGGCCAGTTCATCGACCCACGAGCCGGCGGCGGGCAGCACGGTTTCGTGATCGGAGCGGAGGTGTCGGGCGAAGGCGTGATGCAGGGAGCCGTGCTGGAGCAATTGGGTTCGCACGGCGATGAGTAAACCGGCCAGTTGGCTTCCGGGGGTGACGCGATAGCGGAAGTCGGCGAAGCATCGGCGGATTTGGTCGGGCGAATGTTCGAGCAGGAACAGATGGGGACGGGGGTTGAGCGGAAGCAGCGCGTTGCGTGTGCCGGTGAGGATGGCCTTGACGTTGCCGTAGGCGAGCAGCGCGGCGACGAGGCCGACGATTTCGCGGTCGGCGGGGGCGTCGTAGAGATAGAGCAGTTGAAGCGGATCGGTGTGGACGAACCGGCGATGATGGAAGCGTCGATACAGGGCGTCGAGCCGGTGTTTCTGCGAGGCGAAAGCGGTGTCGGATGAATCGGGGTGCATGGGAACATATGTTAGCGTGCCGTCGCATATCGCGGCGTTCGGGGATATACATGGGCGTTTGTCGCGCCTACGCTGTGGGTAAAGCGGGCCGCTGTTCAAGTTGCAAGGAGCGTCAACATGGCGAAGAAGAAGTCGGGTGGCAAGAAGAGCAAGCGGATGGGACGGTCGGCGAAAGCCGGTCGGATCGTGGAAGAGTTGATCGTGTCGTACTGGATGGAACTGGAGACGGTTCAGAATTATCTGGCGAATGCGACGAATCTGACGGGGGTGCTGGCGAAGGAGATCAAGCAATCGCTGGCGGCGGACGTGCCGGCGGAGTTGGGGCACGCGCAGCGGTTGGCGGCCCGCATTCACGTGTTGGGCGGGAAAGTACCGGGCAGCGCGGGATTCAGGGCGGGGCAGAGAAAGTTGCAGCCGCCGAAGGATAGCACGGACATGGTGTCGGTGATTTTGGGCGTGATTGACGCGGAGGAGGGCGCGATCGAACAGTATCAGAAGATCATTCGATTGTGCGACGGCGTGGATTATGCGACGCAGGACATGGCGATCACCTTGCTGGCCGACGAGCAGGAACACCGGCGTGAGTTTGTGGGATTTCTGGCGGAGTTTGACAAGAAGGCGGCGGCGCGGTTCGGATGAGGAAGTTCAAGGTTCAAGATTCAAAGTTCAAGGTTCAAGGTTCAAAGTTGGATTCATGATCCGCAAACTTTGAACTTTGAACTCGGAGCATACGCATGACGACGATGACAACGGTTCGCCGCTCGAGTTGCATTGCATGGAGATATGGGGCGGGATCGAAGCGGCGAACCAGGCGGTGAGCAGCGGGGGGGGGGGTTGGATGTGCATGTGTTCGCCGAGCCGTGGCGCGGGCAGCAGACGAGGGGCGACATTCATTATTTGTCGATGTGCGGGTCGGGGCACATCACGCGGTTTTTCGTGGCGGATGTGTCGGGTCACGGCGAGCAGGTGGGGGAACTGGCGGTGACGTTGCGGAAGCTGCTGCGTCGGCATATGAACATGCTGGGCACGTCGAAACTGGCGTCGGCGGTGAACGCGGAGTTCGCGAACCTGGCGAGGAAGGGCGTTTCGCCACGGCGATGACGTGTACCTATTTTTCGCCGACGCATCAGTTGCTGGGGGTGAACGCGGGGCATCCGCGTCCGCTGTGGTGGGTGGCGAAGCGAGGCGAGTGGCGTTTCCTCGAAGCGTCGGTGGGTGAGAGTCAGGGATACGGCCCGCGCAATCTGCCGCTGGGGGTGATCGGTGAGACGGGGTACCGGCAGTTCGTGGTGACGCTGGAACCGGGCGACGTGGTGATGATGTACACCGATTCGCTGATGGAGGCGACCCCCGGAACTGGCGGACGAATGTTGGGGGGAGAAGGGATTGTTGGAGATGGTGCGGACGTGCGGGGAGGATGTAAGGATCGCCAAGCCGCCCCCGGAAACGGCCCCCGGAAGTTGTAAAGCCCGCGATGGCATCGCGGGTCTTCCCGCCACCGGAAGTTGTAAAGTCCGCGATGACATCGCGGGTCTTCCCGCCACCGGAAGTTGTAAAGTCCGCGATGACATCGCGGGTCTTCCCGCCCCCGGAAGTTGTAAAGCCCGCGATGACATCGCGGGTCTTCCCGCCCCCGGAAGTGCGGAGGTGGGACGCATGTTGTTGGAGAAGGTTCGTGCATATCAGGGAGGGGCGGCGCTGGAGGATGATGTGATGCTGGTGACGGTGGCGCATGCGGGGGCGGAACCGCGACGGGTGACGTTGGGCGAGCGGTTGACGGCGATGGCGAAGATGGTGGGGTTGATGGGGACGTGAGGATGTCATGTGAAAAGCCCACGGACGGGAGTCCGCGGGCTTGGGGTGAGTGGGGGATGGAAGCATTTTTATCGACGGCGGCGGAGGAGGGCGATGCCGCCGAGTGCGATGAGCGTGAGGGAGGCGGGTTCGGGGATGGAAGCGGTGTCGATGTCGATCTGCGTGGGTGGCAGAGTGGAGGGCAGATCAAAGATGAAAGTTTCCCAGTCGGGGTTGGGTTGGATGGTGAAATCCCAGTACCAGCCGATGGTGCCGCCGCTGCCGGAGATCGGCACGGAGCCGGTGATGACGGAGCCGGTGGGCAGAGGATTGTTGTTCTTAAAACCCATGATGTCGATTTGCGGCGGGGGGAAGTCGGTCAGGGGCTGATCCCAGTAGATTTGAATGCGACCGATCTTCAGGGGCTGTTCGTCAATCCAGTTGGGGAAATCGACTTGCCAGGTATTGGGGCCGGCACCGGTGATGGGGTTGGGACCGCTCGGTGGTACGGGCCAGATGGTGCCGGTCGGAGGCGTGGAGGGATAGATTTGGACATTCCAGCCGCCGGCGGGAGTCCAGTGTCCTTCGACGCCCAGCGGCGTGCCGCGCCACGGCGGAGGCAACAGATCGTGGGCCTGAGACGCCGCGCCGAACATGAGCGCGGTCAGTGCGGCCAGAATCATCGGACAGAACCATTTCGTGCGAGTGCGAACCATGTGTCTCTCCTTCTGCAAAGTGACAACGGACAACGATGATGACGGGCACGAGCCGCGTCATCCGGTTTCAAAATGGCGGAACAAATTGAGAAGGGAGCGATGACCAATCGCATCTTTTCTTTTCCATGAAAGTCACTTTGTCACACGCGGGCGAGATGGGCAAGCGGAAAATGGCGAAAAATTAAAAAGCAACAAAATCACCGGCGAAATCAGGCCGAAATCGCATCAGGGCTGGGTAAATACCAAGTTGATCGGATGCAGGTTTTTCGTTGCGATGTCGTAGCGGATGATGCGATGGTGGTTGGTATCGGCGATGTAGATTTGATCGCCGACGATGCACAGCCCGGCGGGTTCGTTCAGCGGCGATTTGCCGTCGCTGCTTGCGGGGATGAGCGTTGTGATGATTTTCTTCCGCGGGTCGATGACGCGCATCGCGTGGTTGTAAGTGTCGGCGATGTAAACCAGATCGCCCGCGGATGTGATGCCCAGCGGGTGTTGGAGTAACGCGTGTTTGAGCGAGCCATCGCGCAGGCCGAAGTCGAACAGGCCGGTGCCGGCGAGCGTGGTGACTTGGCCGGTGGTCAGATCGGCGCGGCGGATGGAGGAGGTTTCGGAATCGGCGAAGTAGAGGTTGTCGCCCTGAATCGTCAGGCCGGACGTTTGCGCCAGGGCGGCTTCGTCCGCCGGGCCGTCGTCGATGTTTTCGCGGCCGGTGCCGATCCATGCGCGGGTGATGCCGGTTTTCAAATCCAGCGTCCAAATCTGATGCAGCCCGGCCATTGCGATGACCAGGCGATGGCGCGGCTCGTCGAGTACGACATCCCACGGCGAACTGAGCGGTTGTTGGCGACCGACGTTTCCGCCGGTGCGGTCGTTGCCCTGCGTTCCGTCACCGGCGAGCGTGGTGACGGTGAGCGATTTCAGATCGACCTGACGAATGGCGTGATTGTCGGTGTCGGCGATGCAGAGCGTTTGCCCGTCGGATGAAAGCGACATGCCCTGGGGGTTGAGGAATTGAGCGTGATCGGAGGGGCCGTCGGCGAAACCGGGTTGGCCGGAGCCGATGATCTGCCGCACTTTGCCGTCGAGATCGGCGATGACGATGCGGTCGTGATCGGAGTCGGCGATGAACAGGCGATGCTGATCGGTGATGATTTTGCCGGGGAAAGATAACCCCCGCCCCCGGAAGTTGGGCTGGGGGTTGACGTTCGGTTGGGACTCCGGGGCCGGGGCGACTGAAGTCGCCCCGCCGGGGGGCGTGCCGGGAGTCGCTGCGCCGTGGGCGAGCGTTCCGTTTTTTCGGCCCTCGTCGAGCAGTTGTTGGATGGCGCGATCAAGCAATTGGCGTTGCCCTTCGCCGCTGGTTTGTCCGACGACGCGACCGGTGGTGTCGATGATGACGAACGTAGGCCAGGCGTGTACGCCGAATTGCGACCAGAGTTCCATGCCCTGATCGACGATGACCGGATGGCGGATGCGATAGCGTCGGACGGCCTGCGCGATCTGGGCGGGGTCTTGCTCGTTGTCGAACTTCGCCGAGTGAACGCCGATGATCGTCACCGGCTGGTCGGCGTACTTGTGTTCCAGATACGACAGGTCCGGCAGGATGTGCATGCAGTTGATGCAACAATAGGTCCAGAAATCCAGCACCACGACCCGGCCCCGGAGTTGCTTGCCAAACGACAGCGGCTGGTCCGTGTTCAGCCAGTTGAAATCGGCGGGAAAATCGGCGGCACGAACACGCGCATCAGCCCCCGGAAGTTGCACCCCCGGAAGTCGCACCCCCGGAAGCGATGCCCCCGGCAGTTGGGCGGCGGCATTGGGCGACTGGGCGAGTGTGTTTTCAGTCATATGGGGTGCCATCCAGAGGGCGAGAATGATCGTCGCGGCCAGGCCGGCGAGGAAACAGGCCGACAGGCGCAGATGACGGCGTGGGCGGTTTTGTGCGGGGAAAAGCATGGTTTGGCTCACTGGAGGCGATGGAACCGACATGATGGTAGGTGGGGTCCGGCGAAAAATCCGCTGAATTATGGGGCTGCGTGCTTGAATCGCCGGGTGGAAACGGGTAATCTTGATTGGTTAAACGCGCCCGGCGCGGCGGAGCGACGGGCCATTCGGACGACGGACGACCGATGCAGGTAATGAACATTCAAGATGTCAACTTAACGGTGGCTCGCCGAGCGGCGGGATGTTTGGCATGATCGGTTGGACGATCCCCAGCTACAATCGAGAGCGCGACCCCGCCGCGACGTGCGGCTGGATGTGACGCGCGTGCATCCGCATCTGAAACAGGAGTTGTAAAATCGCCAGACGACGTTTCATCAAACGGGAAGACGAAAAGGGCAAGTCCCTTCGCATCAACGAGCGAATTCGCATTTCGCCGGTTCGCCTGATCGACGAGGAAAACCAGCAGGTCGGCATCGTCGATACCGATCGCGCGATGCAAATGGCCAAGACCGCCGGGCTGGACCTCGTGGAGGTCGCGCCGGGAAGCCGACCGCCGGTCTGCCGCATCATGGACTACGGCAAGTGGAAGTACCAGCAGAAGAAAAAGGAAGCCAAGGCCAAGAGCAATTCCAAGCAGTCTGAATTGAAGGAAGTGCGCCTGCGTCCCAGCACCGACGAACACGACATGGGCATCAAGCTGAACCACGCCCGTGAGTTCCTCGCCGAGGGACACAAGGTGCAGTTCACGATGATGTTCAAGGGCCGGCAGATGGCGCACAAGGACATCGGTTTTCGCGGATTCGACGGTGTGGCCGAGCAACTGGCGGATGTGGCGAAAGTCGAAACCTCGCCCCGTTCGATGGGCCGGCGAATGACGATGATCGTCGCGCCATTGGCCAAGGGCGAGAAGCCCGCCGTCAAACCGGCGGCGAAACCCGTCGCCCCGAAACCGGTCGCGGCGACGCCCGCCGCTCCCGCCCCCGCCGCGAAACCCGCAGCACCGGCGCCATCGCCGGCACCGGCTTCGGCCCCCGCGCCCGCCAAGCCCGTGCCCGTCGCCGAGACGCACGCACAGTAAAAAAAAGAATGACGAATGTCGAATGACGAATGCCCAATGACGAAATCACTGCGGCGTTCCTGTTTCAACATTCGTCATTAGACATTCGTCATTCTTTCGTCATTCGGATTTCGTCATTCGTCATTTCCCCTTGGGGCCCAAATGATCGCTCCCCCGCGCATCGACAGCTTCGACCTGACGCCGGGCCGCAAGATTGGTCCGCGCTATGTCGTCGAATCCTTCATCGGCAAGGGGGCCGAGGGCGAGGTCTATCAAATCCGCGAGCTGGACACCAGCATACGCCGGGCCGCCAAAATCTACTTCCCTCACCGCGACCCCCAGCAAAAAACCCTCACCCATCACGCCCAGAAACTCCATGTCCTTCGCCATTGCCCCATTGTCTTGCAGTATCACCATTCCGAACTGATCCACGTCCGCAAGCGAAAAGCCGTCGCCATGATCAGCGAATTGTGCGAAGGCGAACAGCTCGAACGCTGGATCGCCCGTCACCCCGGCGGACGCCTGCACGCCTATCGCGCCCTGTGCGTGGTCGATCAACTGGTGCGGGGTCTGGAAGCCGTGCATGCGCTGGGCGAATACCATGCCGACGTCCATTCGCAAAACATTCTCATCCGCCCGCTGGGCATCCGTTTTGAAATCAAGCTCGTCGATTTTTACGACTGGGGCAAACCCACCCGCTACAAACAGCGGCAGGACATCATGGACTGCCTCCGCATCCTGCTCGAATGCCTCGGCGGACAAAAGCATTACGCCCGACAACCGCCCGAAATCAAGCACATCGTCGCCAACCTGCGCAGCGACCTGATCCGCAAACGCTTCCCCACGATGACCGCGCTGCGCAAACACCTGGAAAGTTTTCCGTGGGAAACAACGCTGTGAAAACAAGGCGAGTTTGACCCCGAAGGGGTCGCTGAATGTAGATAGAGATGGACATTTTTGTTTCGCCCCGGCGGGGCGAAGGAAACGATCAACCTTGTCGCGGGTTGCCTCCACCCCTGCCGGGGTGGATATGTATTCCTTTCACCTCTTCCACGGGTTCCGCTGCGCTCCACCCGTGGCTACATCCCATCGCCCCGCTGGGGCGTGATGTTGAATAATCGGTTCGGATCATTCTCCCGTGTACCTCGGAAACAGCACGCCTTTCGACACCGGGCCGCCGGCCTCCAGCCCGCCCCATTCGCACCATTGCTTCAGGTCGCCGCGTTCGATGTCGTACTTCACCCCGAGCATCAGCCACATCGCTTCGATCTTGTCCGGCAGCACCGCCGCCAGAGGCAGCGACGCGATCCGCAACGCCTCGGCGCAGTGATACAAAATCATGCCCAGCAGTTCCCGCTTCTCCGGGTCTTTGGCCAGTTTGAACGGCTGCGTCTGCTCGATGTACGTGTCCACCGCGCTGACCAACGCCATCGACTCCTGCACCGCCGACGCCAGCAACACTTTCTCAAACGCCTCGTCGATCCGCGTGAAAAAGCCCTCGACCGCTTGCCTCAACGCCTTCGCCCCGGCGTCCGGGTGGCCCGCCTCCGGCAAATGGCCGTCGAAGTATCGCACGATCATGTTCGTCACCCGCGCCGCGCAATTGCCCAGCGTGTTCGCAAGATCGGCGTTGTAAACATCCACGAACTTGGCGTGCGCGAAATCCGAATCCGTCGCGCCCGCCGGCCCCTGAGTCACCAGGTAATACCGCAGCGCATCCAGTCCGAACGTGCCGACGTATCCGTCGATCTTTTCCAGATCGACGAAGTTGCCCAGTGATTTGCTCATCTTCTGACCTTCGCTGATCCAGAAACTGTGCGCGTACACCTGCTTGGGCAGTGGGCGGTCCAGCGCCAAAAGCAGCGCCGGCCAGATCACCGCGTGAAACCACAAAATGTCCTTCGCTATCAGATGGTGATCCGCCGGCCAGTATCCGATGCGATCATCCGTATCCACCGTCGTCAGATAGTTGAACAGCGCGTCGATCCAGACGTAAATCGTCTGCTCCGGGTGACCCGGCATGGCGATGCCCCAGCCGCCGCTGCCGGTGCGCGAGATCGGCACGTCGTTCAGCCCTTCACGAATCCGGCCCAGCACTTCGTTACGCCGCGCCTCCGGCTGAACGAACGACGGGTTCGTCTCGATGTGCGTTCGCAGCTTTTCTCCGAACGCGCTGAGCTTGAAAAAGAAGTTCACTTCGCTCTTGCGCACCAGCGGCTTGTTGTTGAACGGCGAACGATACTCGTATTCCTTCGCCTTGTTCTCCGGCAGATATTCCTCCTGCCCCGCGTCGTACCAGCCCTCGTAAGTGCCCTCATACACGTCGCCGGTTTTCAGCAGTTGTTCGACGTATCGCAGCACCCGCGATTTGTGCCGCTCCTGACTGGTGCGGATGAAATCGGTGTGGCTCATGCCCAATTTCTTGAACGTCTGCTCGAATGCGGCGGCGTTGCGGTCGGCCCACTGCTGCGGCGATAGGTTGTGCGCCGCGGCGGAATCGACCACCTTCGCGGCATGTTCATCCGTGCCGGTCAGAAAAAACACGTCATCGCCCCGCAATCGGTGATACCGCGCCAGCACGTCCGCCAGCGTCGTGGTGTAAACGTGCCCGATGTGCGGCCGGTCGTTGACGTAGTAGATCGGCGTGGTGACGTAAAAACGGCGTGGGGTGGAATCAGTCATGGGGAAAGATTGTAACGGATGACCCCCGCATATTCATGCGGGGCTATGATGTGGACATGGAACAGGTGAAAAACGGGCGAAGTGCGGCCCCCCGACGCGGCTTTTGGTCGGCGGCGGGACGATTCTTCCGGGTATTCTTCCGGGGGTGGATGAGCGCTGGTCGATGCTGCGGCGCGTGCGATCTGCCGTGGAACCCGCCCGATGAAGGCGGGAAGCCGGGGGACGAAACGCACAAGGCAAAAGACGACTCCGGCAAGTAGCAAGGATGTCGGCATCCGCGGCTTAAGGGATGAGCCGATGCTTTAACCAATCGAGGCCTTCCGCGCCGCCCCAGACCAGCGCGGCATAAAAGGCGAGGGTGAGAAGCATCATCATCGTCGCGGCGACCGCGCAATAGCCGTCGCGTTCAAGCAGCGCGGCGGCGGTGAGAATCACCACCAGGGCCGGCAACAGATTGGAAAACGGAATCGGCAGCGGCAGCAGCAACAGCAGGCCGCAAGCCAGGATCATCACGCCCCAAAGGTGGGACAGGACGCGCTGATCGATCAGGAAAGTCAGGCGGGGCCGCAGTCCCCATTCCAGAAAGCGGGTGATGCGTTTTGTCGCCGACAGCACCCGGGTGAAAAATCGCGGCGGCAAAGTCGTATCCAGCAACCGATTCGGCAGCCAGGGCTTCTGTCGAAGCGAAAGACGAAATCCGATCATCGCGATGACCAGGCCGAACGGCGTGGAAAGTCCCGGCAGGGGGATCGGCGTGCAGAACGGCAGCGCCAGCAGGATGAGCAGCAGCGTGTATGCCCGCCCGCGCAGCACAACCACCACATCGCGCAACGTGACCGACCGCTCGGCGAGCATCGGAATCAACCGCGACAGTTCTTCGGAGAGCCGGAGCGGTCGGGACGCGGCCGATGCGGCCGACCCTTTGCGGGAGCGGGGCGAGGCCGGTGGATTGTCATGCGAAGATGGGGTGTTCAACGACATATTCACGCATTGCCCGGGTCTTCGAGGTAGGTGTAGCCGTTGAGGCCCGCTTCGTAGAACCGCATCAGCTTCGTCGATTCCGCCAGCGTCAACTTGTTCTGCTTGACGGCTTTTTCGACATCCCGCCGCATTTTTTCCGCCAGTTCCTTGGCGTTGTAATCGACGTACTGAAGCACATCGCTCACGCTGTCGCCGCTGACGACCTGGTCGATGCTGACTTCGCCGTCGGTTTCCAGCGAGACGTGGACGACGTGCGTATCGCCGAGCAGGTTGTGCATGTCGCCGAGAATTTCCTGATACGCGCCGATGAGGAACGCGCCGATGTGATACGGCTGGCCGTTGAACGGATGCAGTTCCAGCACGTTTTTGTCTTCGCGCAGACCGGGGAACTTGTCGATCTTGCCGTCGGAATCGCACGAGATGTCGGCCAGCGTGCCGCGGCGTGTCGGCGCTTCATCGAGCCGGTGGATCGGCATGACGGGGAACAACTGGTCGATCGCCCAACTGTCCGGCAGCGACTGGAACACGCTGAAGTTGCAGAAATAAGTGTCGCTCAGCAGATTGGGCAGGGCGTCGAGTTCTTCGGGCACGTGTTCCATCGTGCGGGTCAGCCGCTCGATTTTCGCCAGCGTGGTCCAATAGACCCGTTCGGCGTAACTGCGCTGGCGCAGCGTGAGGTGGCCGAGGTTGAACAGCGACAGCGCCTGGTCGTAGCCCTGTTGCGTGTCGTGATAGCATTCAAGGATGTTTTTGCGAGTCAGTTCGCGGTGGGCGTCGAGCAGATCGACCAGCGGTTGGGGCGTTTCATCTTCCGGGGCGACGTCGGGCACCTGGTCGGGCACCTTGAATGCGTCGAATC
>JBAYVY010000074.1:0-11865 GCA_041674345.1 Phycisphaeraceae bacterium
ATTGGGCGACCAGCGAATACGAGCTTGAGGCGTGGTTGATGCCAGGCGGGCATGCGCTGCGATTCCAGACCGGCGGACAGTGCGTGACGGAAGTGGTCAGCGATCAGGACGTGCAACTGCCCGAACGCGGGTTGCTGCACGCCCTGCCCTGCATCGGCGAAAAGGAATACGATCAGGAAGTGGCTGGCGCGATCCGCTTCGTTTCAGCGGTTCAGACCGAAAACCTGTCGGACAACCTTTACCTGGCGACGCATCAGGAAATGAAGGATTTCGCGGCTGAAACCGGCGCGATGACCCACGCCTGGGAAGATGCCGACGGCGGGAAAAACCTGTCGCTGATCGACATCCAACGCTACCGGGGCGAGATTCACGCCCAGGGCTACCACCTGCTGGCAGCCGGCGGTTTCGTCCTGCGAACGCAGTCGATTTTTGAAATCCTGTGACCGCCGAGGACGGCGGAAACTCCAACCTCCAACCTCCAAACACCAATGACGAAATAATCGCCAACCACCAATGGATGCGGTAGGTTTGCAATTTGGTTATTGGAGTTTATTTCGTCATTGGTCTGGGTGATTGGTCATTGCTCCGCTTGTCCCATTCGCCCCGCCCGGCGATAATCCTGTTATGCGCGGCACCTCAATCTTCAAAGTCATCCTCATCGCCACCGGCCCCACCGAATGGGAAACCCCCGCCCCCGCCCCCGGAAGTAATATCCCCGGAAGTAATATCCTCGCAAGTAATATCCTCGCAAGTGGCTCACCCGCAAGCGGTCGCATTCAGGGCAACACCGACCTGCCCCTGTCCGCCGACGGCCTGACCTGCGTCGAACAACAAGCCATCGCCCATCCCTTACTTCAGGGAGCGATTCCGGGGGCGGGGGAAGGAGTTTCGGGTTTCGGGTTTGAGCGGCAGAGCCGCTATCGAAGCCGTCGAGTTTCAAGGGAAGAGGGGGCATTACTTCCGGGGGCGGGGGTGGAATTGCACTGGATTTATTGCAGTCCCGACGAGGCATCGCGCCAGACCGGGGCGATCTTCGCCAGGGCGTTCGACGGGCGGATCAAACCCATCGAAGAACTGGCGGAGATGAATCTGGGCCTGTGGCAGGGATTAATGTGCGACTCGGTGGCCGAACGCTACGCCAAGAGCTATGAATGTTGGAACCAAAGCCCGGACGCGGTTTCGATCCCCGACGGCGAAACGCTCGAACAGGCGGCTGAACGCATGAAACACGCCGTCGGCCGATTGCTGCGAAAAGCCGACACCGATCGACCGCTGGTGTTGGTGCTTCGGTCGATCATGCGCGGATTGTGCCGGCGATGGCTGACGGGCTTGCCGCTGACCGACTGGCGAACGCCAGGCGACCGCGACATGGTGACGGAACTGAACGTGAACTGTGCGGAACTGGCGGAGCCAGGTCGCCGCCGCCGGAGTATCGTGGCATGAACGACAACGCATCGCAAACTTCAACCTCCCCCAAGACCGAACCCCCGGCGGCAGTGCCGCCTTCCGCCGGCATAACTTCCGGGGGCGGGGGCATAACTTCCGGGGGGGCTCGACGATGGGACCAGCTCGCCGACACTTCCTCGCAACGCGCCGGCGTGCCCGAAGGGCTGTGGATGCGCTGCCCCGAATGCGAAGCGATGATCTTCCGCAATCTCGTCGAGCGTAATCTGCACGTCTGCACCGAATGCGACGCCCACTTCCGCATCTCCGCGCAACAGCGCGTCGATCAGTTGTGCGACCCCGGCTCGTTCGAGCCGATGTGGACCGACATCGCCCCCGCCGATCCGCTGAAGTTCACCGACCTGCGGCCCTACGCGGATCGTCTGAAAACCGAACGTGAAAAGTCGAGGCGCACCGACGCCGTTCTCGCCGGAACGGGCTACATCAAGGGCCGGCGCGTCGTGCTGGCCGCGATGGACCCGACTTTCATGATGGGGTCGATGGGCAGCGTGGTCGGCGAAGTGCTGACCCGCGGCATCGAATACGCCGATGAACAAAACCTGCCGCTCATCATCATCTCCTGCTCCGGCGGGGCGCGCATGCAGGAATCATCCCTGTCGCTGATGCAGATGGCCAAGACCTCCGCCGCCCTGGCCAACTTCGACGACCACGGCGGGCTGTTCATCAGCGTGGTGACCGACCCGACCACCGGCGGCGTCACCGCCTCCTTCGCCATGCTCGGCGATGTCATCTTCGCCGAACCCAAGGCGCTCATCGGTTTCGCCGGTCCTCGCGTCATCGCCAACACCGTGCGGCAGGAATTGCCCGACGGTTTTCAGCGTTCGGAATTTCTGCTGGAAAAGGGGTTCATCGACCGCGTGGTCAGCCGCAAAAATCTGCGCAGCGAAATCAGCCGGATCATCGACTACGCGGGGAAATAAATCGTCTTGGTCAGATCATCCAGCCGCCGATGTTGTGTGTCATCGGCCAGGTTCGCGCGCGCCTCGGCCACCGCGTACCATGATGAAATCATCGCGACCTTTCGCAAGAACCACAATCGCAGCAACCCCGCCTTGCCCCGATAGGCGGCGGAGAACAGCACGTTGGCGTCCAGAAATAACCGGTCCATGCCCCTTCATGCGCCCTTCGCCGCGCGCCCGCCCGGTTTGTGATGTTCGATTCGATCCGGGTCCAGCCCCATCGCCTTCACCGTCTTGCGCGCCCGGGCGTAATCACGCGCATCGACGGCGTTGTTCAGCAGAAACTCCGCTTTGCGCCGCGGCGTGTACGATTCGATCGGAACCGCCGCCGCCGGCCGAATCAGAATGCCTTCGGGCGTCTCCTCGAAAATCACCAGCCAGTTGGCCGTCGTCCAAACCGAATCGCCGGCGCAAAGACGCCGGTATCACCGTCTGCTCGCGCTGTCCGATTGTGACCGTTTCCCGAACCATCATCACCTCTGATTATCTGATATTAAGTATGTCGGCTATTCAGGGTACGTCCATTGCGGACTGTTGTAAAACCACTTTTATCACAAAGAGCGCAAAGCCACCAAGGAGGAAGGGATGAAGGGGGAAGAAAGGGACGGAAGGACGGAGTGGAAGAGGCCGAGTCGTTCCCCCCTTCGTCCCTCAGTCCCTGATCCCTGTTTTCTCCCGCCCTTGGCGATCCAAAATCACTTCGCCAAAAACTTCACGATTTCCCGGAGGAAATCGGGCAAGTCCGGCGGGCGCCGCGCCGTGATCTGGTTGCGGTCCACCACCACCGCCTCGTCCACCCAACTCGCACCCGCGTTGACCAGATCATCTTTAATTCCGGGGGTGCTGGTGACTTGGAAGCCCCGGACGATCTTCGCGGAAATCGGTATCCAACCGGCGTGACAGATGTATGCCACGAGTTTGCCCTGATCGTGAAACGCCTGGGTCAGCGACAACACTTTCGCATCGCGGCGAAGTTGGTCGGGCATGAACCCGCCGGGAATCACCAGCGCGTCAAAGTCGTCGGCGTTCATGTCGGTGATCGCCGCGTCGGACTTGCAGGGGTAGCCGTGTTTCCCGGTGTAAACGTGATCGGCCCGCGGCCCCGCGACGGTGACGGCGGCCCCCGCTTCTTCGAGGCGGAGTTTGGGGTACCACAGTTCGAGGTCTTCGTAGATGTCGCCGACGAACATCAACACGCGACGGTTGGCCAGAGGGTTCATGCGTTGCTCCGTGTTAATTCAGCCAACAGCCAAGATAGCCACCAGCCACGAGCCAACAGCCAACAGAAAGATGATGTCGTGACGCCTGTTGGCCGTTGGCTCGTGGCTGTTGGCTTCTTGGCTCTTTGGCTGTCCCGCGATGATTACGCGGCGTGACGATGCAGGTGCGCCGGCGAGGAGTGGTTGATGGACAGACGCATTTCGATCTGCGTCAGCCGATGTTCCAGCGTGTCCAGTCGGTGCTGGATGCGGTCGAGTTGCGAATGATGCGATCGGCTTTGCATGGCGGACAGCACGCGCCGGCCGGCGTCGAGGCGACGGTCGGCCTGTTCGGTCGCCTGACGCAGCATCGAAACCGCCCGCTTGGATTCGTCGAGCAGACGCTGCCAGTTGGCGCTGACTTCGCACGCCAGCACATCGTCATCGCTGTCGGCTCTTCGCCACGGTCGATAAACGGTGTCATCCATGTCCGCACTCCCATGCAAGATGTTCCCACCCTGTTATCGGCTGGCGGGAAGAGGGACTTGATGCGGAAAGTCGGAAGTCGGAAGAATTTTATACGCGGGTCTTTACTTCCCACTTCCCACTTCCGCCTTCCCACTTTCCCCCCACTTCCCGCTTTCCCCTCACTTCCGACTTCCGCCTTCCCACTTTCCCTACAGTTTCACTTCATAGCTGTTTTCCCACACAATCGCATCGTTGGTCAGATCGAACAGTTGGAAGGTGAGCAGGTAGTAATTGCTCCGGCCGCGCGGCAAATCATAGAACGCGGCGGTCAACGCATAGCGGGGCAGCGTCCGCGCCGTCGCCGCCGCGGGATAGCCCTCACGCTGCTTGATCTGCTCCGACTTGACGCGGGTCTCCACAAACATCAGGTTCTTCGTCTGACCCGACTGATTGAGCAGCGCCCGGATGCGCGCCAGGTAAATCTGAAAGTTCGCTGACGGATCGGACAACGTCTCGTTGGTCACCTGATCCATCACGATCACGACGCGCTCGCCGGCCTGGTGGATCGCCGGGACATTGGCGATGGACTCGACGACTTTCTCCGTCGCGGCGGTCAGGTCCGCCGAGCCGATCTGCCCCCCATCCGCCTTGCGCGTGTCGATGCGCTCCTCCTTTTCCATGCCCTTGTTCGTCTCGCAACCGACGACCAACAGCCCCACGACCGCAAGCATCACCATGTATCGCATGATCGGCTCCTTCATCTCGATTTTCGATCTTCGATCTTCGATTTCCGATTTGAAGAGACCAAGCCGATGCGGGGCCTAAATCGGAAATCGAAAATCACAAATCACAAGTTCCTTTACCGTCTCGCCCATCGCATCTGAATTTGGTAATCGGTGACGGCATCGCTGCTGGCGTTCGCTGAAAATACATCGTTCAATCGCGGTTCCAGCCGCACGTACCGCCAGCTCATGTCAGGCCCGACGGGCCGGCCCGTCACGTCTTTCCAGATGAAACGATATTCGATATACAGCACTTCATCACTGGCGTTGCGGATCGGCTGGGTCACCATCAACATGCCGGTGTCCGACTTGCCGACCACCGCCGGGTTCATCTTCACCGCCTTGGCCAGCGATTCGGTGTTGAACGCGATCTTCGGATACTCGTTCACCACGTCCGGCTTGGCCCCGATCGGCGCGGTGCTGCATCCCCGCAAGCCGGTCAATCCCAGTACCATCACGATTGCAACCATGATCTGCTTCATTGCGAACCTCCCTTGGATGGTGACATTGTATCACCGCCGGATCGCCCGGTTGAAAAAACTTCCGGGGGCGGCTGACCGGGCGGATGTTGCATTCGCGTCAAAAGCTCATGCCCGTAACTACCCGGCATCGGCGACCACAACACCCGCCCGCCCAGCACCAGAGGCCGGTACAGCATCGGGTCCATCGCCGCGTCACCCGTCAAACCCTGCGGCCCCGGCAGAAAGACGACCCCCGCCGCGCGATACCGTTCACGCACATTCGCATCCGCCGGTGCCGACAGATCATGGCCCCCGTCCAGGTAATATCGCAACCCTTCCGGGGGCGCGGGCCGCTCGGTGTATTGCGTGTAATACAGCGGCGCATCCGGCAAACGCGGCATTCCCCTGCCATTGTTGTCATGCTGCCTCAAATAATAAAACCGCGGCTTGCCCCGCACGCCCGCCGTGATGTCATGCCACGTCATCGTCGATAACGGATCGCCCGTGAAACCCACATTCACTGCATGTCGCCCCTCCGCCTCCGGAAGTTCCCCCAACATCAGCGGCACCAGATACACCGCGTGAGGCAACATGGCCAGGTGCCGGTCATCCGCCCGCGACGTCGTCTTGAGCAGCAAGCCCGCCGCGATCGCGCCGAGTCCCGCGTACACCGCTTCCTTCGAGCTCGCCCCCGCGCCGATCACCGTCGCCCCCGCCCCCGCGATCGCCAGTCCCGATCCGATCGCGCTCTTGGCCTGACGCACCGTGTCCAGCGACCACCATTTCGGGTACTGACTCAACACCCACAAATCCACCCCCGGAAGTTGCATGGGCACATCCATCATTCGACCGTCCACCGCGACCGAAACTTCCGGGGGCGGAAAACGCCGTCCGTCCGGCTCGAATCGCACTTGTGCGCCGTCTTCGCCGACCGCGTGCTTCCGGGGGCCTCGCCCGTAGTCGATCAATAAAAACGTATCGAAATCGCCCCGCTTGATGCGTTCGACCAACGGGCGGCAGGCGACGTTCAATCGCACCGCATGATCCAGCGCCGCGTCAGCCGCCGCGTCCTGACCGCTCAATTCCTCGCACAATCCGAGCACCAGATACCCCAGCACGAACTGCGATTCGATTTCCAGGCGACCCTCCGCATCATTCGGTTCATCGGCCTTGAAGTCGCGCAGTTTGAACAGTGAATTGCGTATCGCCGCGCGTGCGTTTTCGATATCGCCCCTGACCAGGTACAACGCGGCCAGTTCGTAGAACGCCATCGCCTGTTCGTAGGGTTCGCCGGTCCAGACGCGATTGCCTTCGTAAATAATGGTCGCGGCGGCGGTGCGGTCGGCGGTGTTGATGTGGCCGGTGGTCAGGTATTCGTAAGCGGTGAGCATCGCGTGCTGCGCCTCGTCCAGGTCGCCCCACGCCATCGACGCCATGCCCAGCCGCAGGTTGTTCAGCACGACATCGCCGCTGGTTCGGTCGGCGGCTTCCGGTCGCACGACCTGCCGGGCCTCGGTGTAGTAACAGCCGTAGTAAAGCCCCGCCGCCTGATCCGCCGCGCGCCGGTGGGCGTCATCACACCCCACGCCGGCCAGCAGCAACATCACAACGCCCGCGATTCGCATTGTTCGTTTAATCCCATTCACTGCGTGTCACGCCGCGTTTCAGTTCGTAGCGGTCCTCCCAGATGATTTGGTCACTGCGTAAATCGAGCAACTCGAACGCACAGACGTACATCGCCGACCTCGCCTGCCGCGAATAATTGTCCGCGGTGTGAAACGTCGCGGCCAGCGCGTGCGTCGGGGTCAATCGTCTGTTGGGTTCATCCAGCGATTGCGCGTGCGCCAACGGTAATACGAACTTCAACGCATGGGCGTTCAATGCCGGTGACTGCGCCAGCAGCGCCCGCAGCCGCGCCATGTACGCCCGCTTTTCGCCTTCGGGGATGATGTCGCTGGTGTCGTTCGTCACCCGGTCCAGCGTAATCACCCACGGCTCATCATCCGCCTGGCGCGACGCGATCGCCGGGTTGCCCAGCAATGACTCGGCCATCCGATCCGTCATCGCCACCAAGTCCGCCGAGTCCAGCCGCACGTTCTCAATGCGCGGCGCGCCGCAACCGGCCAGCACCAGCAGCATCAGCATCGCCATACCATGTCGCATCCGTTTCATATCCACAGTTTATCCGCTCACCAGCCCGCTGAGCACCACCGCGATGTTGGCGGCATTGAACATCAGGTGCAGCAACATGCTCGCCCATAACGCGCCGGTGCGTTCATAAACGTAACCCAGCCCCATCCCCAACACGAACAACCCTGGCAGCGCGGGCGGCGAAACGCTGCCCCAATGCACCAACGCGAACAAGGTCGATGTCGCCACGATCACCGGCCACCGGCCCGGCCGCGACCCACTGTTCCTCATGGCCGTCTGTATCAATCCGCGGAAGAAGAACTCCTCGAAAATCGGCGCCACGATGACCGCCGAGGCGATCAGGCCGATCCGCGTCACCTGCGACGGCTCGTCGCGGATCGCCCGCAGCAGCGGATGCCCCACCGCCGGCGTGTCGGCGACCAGCAGTTTCCACAACGCGCCGACCGCCATCAACATCATGAACGTCATCGGAACCACGAACAACATCACCCGCATCGCCGTCGCAAGACGTGTACCGAAACGATCCAGGCGAAAGCCGAAACCGCGAAGCCCGCCTTCGATGGACTGGTGGACGCGAATGCACACCAGCCCCACCGCCGGCAACATGCCCAGTTCCGCCAGCACCGTCCATCGCAGCAGTTCCGCCGGGGTTTCGGGCATGCCCCACCGCGATTGCGCCAGTGCCGCGACGAACATCGGCCCGCCGAACATCAATATCATTCCGAACAACAAATCGATCAGCGTCAATTCCCCCGTCCTCGCCGGTGCGTCGGCGAAGATGCTTTCGCGGAACACCCCCCGCCGCTTCTGCCACGCCAACAGCAACAGCACATATGCGCCGGCCAGCGACGGAATGATGTCTTCACGCAACACTTGATTCGCTCCGCCCCTGTGGTTGAGCGCGCCGAGGCGCGGGCCTACACTGTCCGGCCAGCGCATCACCCCCGGAACGATCCCCGGAACGATCCCCGGAACGATCCCCGGAACGCCCCCCGGAACGACGGAGTGTAACCGGCTTGCCGAATATTCTCGACCAGATCGTCGCCCACAAACGCGTGGAAGTCCAAAAGGCCCGCCAGATCGTGCCGCTGGACGAGTTGCGCGAACGGGCGGAGGCGTCGGCCCAACCCCGCAACTTTTTCGCGGCCGTCACACGCAAAAACGCCTGCGTCAACGTCATCGCCGAGGTCAAAAAGGCCAGTCCCTCCGCCGGGCTGATCCGTGAAAACTTCGACCCCGTTGTGATCGCGCAGGCCTATCAGCGCGGCGGGGCGGCGTGCATCAGTTGCCTCACCGATGAACGCTTTTTCCAGGGCAAACTCGAATACATCGCGTCAATCAAACAGGCCATCGACCTGCCGGTGTTGCGGAAGGATTTCATCATTGATCCGTACCAGTTGTACGAAGCGCGGGCCGCCGGGGCGGACGCCGCGCTGCTGATCGCCGAATGTCTGCCCGAAGCGGAACTGGTCGATATGCTGATTCTCGCCACCGAGTTGCGACTGACCGCGCTGGTGGAGATTCACGATGTCGATTCGTTGCTGAAGGTACGCCCGCATCTGGGTTTTCCGCATCCGGGTTATTGCCTGCTGGGCATCAACAACCGCGACCTGCGCACGATGGCCACCGACCTGAACCACACGCTGCGATTGATCGACATGGTGGAAGACCCGTCGATTCTTATTTCCGAGTCCGGCATCCGCACGCACGATGACGTGATACGTCTGCGTCAAGCCGGTGTGAACGCGATCCTCGTCGGCGAACACCTGATGAGACAGCATGATGTGGAAGCGGCGCTGCGACAATTACGCACGGGTCAATAAACACAAAGCCGTGACCGCTGGTCGCGGGGATGATGTGAAATCATTAAGCAAACATACGCCCGACGGCATCCAAGACCGCGACCAGCGGTCGCGGCTTTGTTTGCCTTGTCACGCGGTGATGTCCAGGCGGGGCGGAGGTTCGGGCGGCGCTTTGCCGGACCCGCCGCCGGAAGCTAAGCGGGGCACGCCGGGAACGAGTGGCTCATCAGGTTCCGAACTTCCGGGGGCGTTGGATTGCTCGAAATAATCTTGGGTCTCGTGGTGTCGCCGGCGTCGGCCGGTGTGGTCGCGTTCTTCTTCGTGGATGCGGGCTTTGCTGCTGTCGGTTTCGGTGGAGTTTTCGACTTCGTGCGTGTGCTGGTCGAGCAGATCGCGCATCTTCCCGGCCAAGGCCTGGTCACGGTTGCGCGTGGCGTCGGCGCTCTTGGCGGACTGGTTGGTTTGCACCAGTGCCTGGGCGGCGGACGCGGCAATACCAGAACCAATCGTGCTCATGGCGGGTTCCTCAGGTCGTGACCTTCCCGGACTTCCGGGGGGCGGGACTTCCGAGGCGGGGACTTCCGGGGGCGGGGGCGGTGGATGCACGAAAACCGTTGCCCGACGGGGATACTATCGGATATACAATCAAAATAAATTAAAAAATCCCGCGGGATACGGGGGTTTCGGCGAAAGGGGGATGTCATAACCGGGTTATTCGACAAAATCGGAGAGGGACGCTTCGCGTCACCCGCTAAACAAAGGCACCGGTTATGCCGGGGCTTTGTTGCGTTTGTCGAGGAACGCGCGGGCCGGAGCGGCGAACAGGAGGATCAACAGCAGATCGCGGTTGGATTGGATGGCGGATCCGTGTTCCTTGTAGATCGCTTCGAGATCGGTCTTCGGAGCATATGCGGCCGGCCGATCGCTGAAGGTTTTGCCGTCGGGCGAACAGAGTTTGACGACATCGGTGTTGGGGCTACCGGGGGTCCGACCGTACTTGCCGAGGACGAGGTTTTTGAACTCGTTGGTGAGCATGCCGTAGCGCTTGCCGGTGATGATGTTGAACGACGCCTGTGTGCCGACGATCTGGCTGGTGGGGGTGACCAGGGGGATGTAGCCGGCATCGGCGCGGACCTTGGGAACTTCTTCGAGAATCTGCGGGAGCAGATCAAGCTTGCCCTGGTCTTTGAGTTGTTTGTGGAGATTGGAGATCATGCCGCCGGGCACCTGGGCGTCGAGCTGGGTGCGGTCGGTGGCGGGGTAGCCCTGGCCGACCATGATCTTGTCTTCGACGATGGCGATGGCCTGGTTGATTTTGGCGCGATCGCGGGACTGGACGAGTTTGACGACTTCGTCGATTTGCTTGCTCATCTCGGCGGTCGGCTCGGCGGGCCAGGGGTTGCCGAACTTGTTGGGCGATGCGTCGCAGTCGTGCAGTTCCTTGCGGATTTGGCGAAGCTCGGTGTCGATCTTCGGGGCATGTTTGAGGGAGATGTCGCACGAAAGGCCCATCGCCTTGGCGAAGAAGGACATGAGTTCGACGGGGGGTTGCGCGGTTCCGCCGGCCATCGGGCCGTAGTCGGTGTCGATGTGATCCACGCCGGCGATCATGCCCGCGACGTAGGTGACGTTCGCCAGGCCGTTGGTGCAGTGGGAGTGGAGCGACAGTTCGACATCGGGCCATCGCTTTTTGATCGCATCGACGAGTGTGAAGCAATCGGCGGGGTGGAGCAGGCCGGCCATGTCTTTGATCGCCAGCGAATCGGCGCCGGAGTCGATGGCCTTCTCGGCGAAGCGCAGGAAGTGGGGGATGTCATGGACGGGGCTGGTGGTGTAAGACAGCGCGGCCTCGGCGTGGCCGTTGAAGGTTTTGGTCGCCATGATGGCGGTGATGAGATTGCGGGGGTCATTGAGGGCGTCGAAGATGCGGACGCGGTCATTGCCGCTGCGCACGGCTTCCTTGAGGAACTCGATGACGACGTTGTCGGGATACGGGTTGTAACCGAAAAGATTCTGCCCGCGGCAAAGGGAACGGATGGCGATGCCCCCGGAAGTGAAGCCCTTGCCGAGACATTTGCGGAATTGATCGAGACGGTCGAAGGGGTTGTCGCCGGTGAATCGCAGCGCGGCATCCAGCGTGGCGCCGCCCCACAGTTCGAGAATGCGGTAGCCGGAGTCTTTCAAGTAGGGCAGAACGCGCATGCACTGCGCGGTGCTCATGCGGGTGGCCAGGAGCGACTGGTGGCCGTCGCGGAGGGAACAGTCGATGAAGTTGATTTTGCGACTCATATGAAGGGACTCGCCTGGAAAGCGGTGGGGAGCAGTAATGTAGCGGGAATTGCGCCGCGTGCCAAGCGATGGAAGACAACAGAACAGCAGAAAAACAGAACAGCGGGACATAAAAACATTCAGGACGCGGGGGGCTTTGTGCGTGAACGGGCGATCATGGCTTTAATCATGGAAAGCAGCTCACTCGCCTCATTTCGCAGCCAGTCGTATTCGTCCGACGGCAACCAACGCCTGGCATAGAACAGTTCAAGCCAATAGCGGGTCTCATTCGGTTCTTTGGCGGCCAGGCC
>JBAYVY010000075.1:0-11724 GCA_041674345.1 Phycisphaeraceae bacterium
CCGGCCAGTGGCCGTGGGGACACTTCTACACCGCCGTGAGTCAGCGGGCGTTGCTTGCGGGGGCGGCCGGTCCCTCCGTAACCCCATGACAACCCGGTTCGCCGATGGGGGTAAGGGGGCGGTTCGCGCCCATCGTCCCCGCCGTGGCCCGCAAACCTCCGGCTTCACCTCCCACGCCGACCACACGCACCGGTGAATAATCCGGGTTCGAGAGCTTTGAAAAACCGCGATCCATCACGGCCTGCCGTCGAAGACGGCGTCATTCCGTGCTTGAAGGGGAGTTTTCCAAAGGTCTCGTTCTCCTTTTTCCATTCAACATCAAGCCGGTGCGGGGATGTGACAACTTCCGCGCGGAAATTTCCGTGGGACAAGTTCCGGGGTTCCGGGGTTCCGGGGTTCCGGGGGTTCGGGGGGGGGGTGGTTGCGGCGGGGCGGTGATGTGATATTACTTGTCAGCGGTTGTTCGCCGGGATGGGCGAGCGTGGGTGATGGGCCGATGTTTTTGACAGGATCAATTTGTGGAACCCGCTGACCAGTTGCGATTGACCGGAGAGGTTTACGTTGATGCGACACACCGGGGGATTTATGCGACGGACGCGAGTCATTACCAGATGATGCCGCGGTGGGTGGCGGTGCCGCGGGATGAGGAGGATGTGGGGCGGATCGTGGCATTCGCGGGAGAGCGGGGTGTGCCGATCACGGGACGGGGCGGAGGGACGAGTCTGGCGGGGCAGACGTTCGGGCGCGGCATCGTGGTGGATTTTTCCAAGTACATGAACGCGGTGTTGGAGGTGAACGAGCATGAGCGATGGGCGCGGGTTCAGCCGGGCGTGGTGCGGGATCATCTGAACCAGCGGTTGTCGGGGAGCAAACTGTTTTTCGCGCCGGACCCGGCGACGACCAGCCGGGCGACGGTGGGGGGGATGATTAACAATAACTCGTCGGGGATGAGGTCGGTGATTTACGGCAAGACGATCGACCACGTGATCGCGCTGAAAGTGATGCTGGACGATGGGACGGTGTGCTGGTTCGAGGATTGCGACACGGATCGGTGGAGCGACCAATCGGCGGGCGGATCGCGTGAGGCGGAACTGTACCGCGGCGTCGGTCAGATCATCAAGGCGAATCGTGATGAAATCGTGCGGCGATTTCCGAAAGTGATGCGACGAGTGGGGGGGTACAACCTGGATGAGTTCGCCCCCGGAAGTGCCCCCGGAAGTGGGCCGGGCAATGTGCCGCCGCGCGGGGGAACCCAAGGCGGCGCTCGCCCCCGGAAAGAACTCGCTCTGCCTTGGCTTGGGGAGGGAATGAAAACTTTCGGGGACAATTTTCGGGGGTGGAACTTGTCGAAGTTGATTTGCGGCAGCGAGGGGACGCTGGGGTTGGTGTTGGAGGCGAAGGTGAATCTGGCGCCGGTGCCGGGGGCGACGGCGCTGTGCGTGGTGCATTTCAACGAGTTGATCGAATCGTTGCGGCCCGTGCCGGAGATGTTGACGCACAAGCCCAGCGCGATCGAGTTGCTGGATGAGATCATCATTCGGGAATCGCGGACCAACCCGGCGACGGCGGAGTACGCGGATTTTTTCGAGGGAAACCCGACGGCGGTGCAGATCGTCGAGTTCATGGGCGACACACAGGGCGAAGCGGACGATCGCGCCAGGCGATTCGCGGCGGACATGCAGGCGAAGGGCATCGGTTACGCGCATGTGTTGCGGCATGACGCGGAGTCGATCGGGCATGTGTGGGAACTTCGGCGGCTGGGCGTGGGGTTGCAATCGAACGTGAAGGGGCGGAAGAAGCCGCTGGATTTCGTGGACGATGCGTGCGTGCCGGTGGAGAAGTTGGCCCAATACATCGAGCGGTTGCGGGATGTGTGTACGAAGCTGGACGTGGTGATGCCGATTTGCGCGCATGCGAGCGTGGGGGTGCTGCACCCCAAGCCGATGCTGGATTTGCATTGGGAGGAGGACCGGAAAAAGATGCGGGTGATCGCGGACGCGGCGTTCGCGATGGTGAAGGAATACGGCGGATCGTGGGCGGGGGAACACGGGGATGGATTGGTGCGGGGCGAATACATTCGACCGTTTTTCGGCGATCAGTTGTACGAGGCGTTCGGGCAGGTCAAGCGATTATTCGACCCGCGGAACATCATGAACCCGGGGAAGATTCTGGACACGCCGGGCATGACGGAAAACCTGCGGCACGGCGTCGCGGGTTACGAGCAACATGCGCATGAGGTGAAGGCGAATTATCACTACCGCGATCAGGGCGGATTTGTGTCGGCGGTGGAACAGTGCAACGGCGTGGGGGCGTGCCGGAAGATCGGCGATGGGACGATGTGCCCGAGTTACATGGCGACGCGGGATGAGGATGCCAGTACGCGCGGAAGGGCGAATGCGTTGCGTTTGGCGATGAGCGGGCAGTTGGGGCCGAGCGGTTTGACGGACGACGGCGTGGCGGAGGTGCTGGAACTGTGCCTGGCGTGCAAGGGTTGCAAGACCGAATGCCCGAACGCGGTCGATATGGCGAAGCTGAAGTCGGATGTATTACAGATGCGGCACGACGAGCGGGGATTGCCGCTGGGGTATCGGTTGTTGGGGAATTCGCCGGGCGCGGCGAAGATGATCGCGGGGCCGTTGGCGAGGGTGGTGAACGCGGCGCAGAAGTGGGGGGCTTACAAGTGGGTGATGCAGCGTGTGGCGGGGGTGGATGCGAGGCGGGCGTACCCGATGTATGCGACGAAGCCGCTGGAGTGGTGGGTGAATCGCGGCATCGCGAAGCCGCGAGCGGCCCCCGGAAGCTCATTGGGGCAGGTGGTGTTGTTTGATGATACGTACATGAATTACCACGAACCGAACGTGGGGTTGAGCGCGATGGAATTACTGACGGCGTGCGGGTACGAGGTGATTTTGGCGAAGGCGGGATGTTGTCAGCGCCCGCGGCTGAGCAAGGGGATGGTGCGGGCGGCGAAGCGGGACGGTGAAAAGACGTTGCGGAATCTGTTGCCGTTCGCGGAACGGGGGTTGCCGATTTTGTTTTGCGAACCGAGTTGCATGTCGGCGATCGCGGATGATCTGCCGGACCTGATGGATGATGCGACGCCCCCGGAAGTGGGCGCGACGCTGGCGAAACAGGTGAAGATGATCGACGTGTTTTTGGCCGAGCAACTGGCTGCGGGAAAACTGGATGTGCGGTTCGAGGCGACGGTCGGCGAGATATTGCTGCACGGGCATTGTCATCAGAAGGCGTTGCAGGGCACACGGGGGATGCACGAGGTGTTCGCGCGGATCGACGGACTGAAAGTCACGGAAGTCGATGGCGGCTGCTGCGGCATGGCGGGGTCGTTCGGCTATGAGCATTTCGATCTGTCGATGAGGATCGGCGAGCAGCGGCTGTTTCCGGCCGTGCGGCGGGCGACGGAGCGCGGGGCGGCGATCTGCGCCAACGGTTTCAGTTGCCGCCACCAGGTGCATGACGGCTGCGACGCGGAGGCGAAACATTTTGTGGAACTGGTGCGCGTCAAGCCGCCGGCGAAATGCTTATAATCGCGGAACCCCGTTCCCTTACCGAAGGTTGATTTCATGGCTCTTGCATCCGACATTCGTCCGACGACCGGTGACAGCGAGTGGTTCGTGCGTGATCGTTTCGGCATGTTCATCCATTGGGGGTTGTACGCGCTGCCGGCGAGGCATGAATGGATGAAGAGTCGGGAACAGATGAGCGATGAGCAGTATGAGCGATATTTCAGATATTTCGAGCCGGACCTGTATGACCCGGAATTGTGGGCGCGGGCGGCGGGCGACGCGGGGATGAAGTATTTCGTCATCACGACCAAGCATCACGACGGCTTTTGTCTGTGGGATTCCAAACTGACGGATTACAAAGCGCCGAACACGCCGGCGGGGCGCGATCTGTTGCGACCGATGGTCGATGCCTTCCGTGATCGCGGATTGCGCACCGGGTTTTATCATTCGCTGATCGACTGGCATCACCCGCAATATGTGATCGACAGCGCCAACCACCCGCGGCGAGGCGAACTGGCGACGAAGGACAAAACTTCCGGGGGGGATCCCAACGCGGGGCGCGACCAGATGAAGTATGCCGATTACCTGCACGGACAGGTGCGAGAACTGCTCACGCAGTTCGGGCAGGTCGATCTGCTGTGGTTCGACTTTTCGTTCGTGAAAGCGGAGCATCGCACGGATTTTTCAATGGGCAAGGGGCGGGAGGCGTGGCGCAGCGATGAGTTGTATCGCATGATCCGGGAGCTTCAGCCGAAGATCATGATGAACGACCGGCTGGATTTGCCGCTGGAAATGAACAGTTGGGACATGAAGACGCCGGAACAGGTTCAGCCGCTGGGCTGGGTGAAGGTGAACGGCGTACCGGTGGTGTGGGAGGCGTGCCAGACGTTCAGCGGATCGTGGGGTTACTTCCGCGATGAGTTCACGTGGCGCAGCGTGGAGAACCTGGTGCAGACGCTGATCGACTGCGTGAGCAAGGGCGGGAACCTGCTGCTGAACGTCGGGCCGACGGGGCGAGGCGAGTTCGATGCGCGTGCGCTGGATCGGCTGCAAGGCATCGGCCGATGGATGAAGCGCCACAGCCGGAGCATCTATGGTTGCACGGCGGCGCCGGATGAGTTCACCTGTCCGCGTGATTGCCGGCTGACGTACAACCCGGGGAAACGCCGGCTTTATGTGCATCTGCTGGCCTGGCCGTACCGTCATCTGCTGTTGCCTGGCAAGGCGTTCAGGGAACAGGTGGCCTACGCGCAACTGCTGCACGACGCCAGTGAAGTGACGATGAATGTCGATCAGTGGTTCCAGGATCAGCTCAAACGCAGCGGCTACGACATCAGTGACGCGCTGATGCTGACGCTGCCGCAGAACAGGCCGGACGAGACGGTGCCGGTGCTTGAATTGTTCCTGAAATGATCGCGGGCAAGCCGACGGTTGCGCGGGCGTTTTGGCGTGACCCTTACGGGATGGTGGCCGCGCCGGCGGAGGCGACGGCGTGATCGTTTTCGACGGTGGAGCCGCTGACGCCGATCGCGCCGATGACCGAGCCGTCGGCGAGTTTCAGGGGGACGCCGCCGGGGAAGGTGATGAGTCCGCCGTTGGAATGTTTGATGTTGTAGAGCGGCCCGCCGGGCTGGCTGAGTTTGCCGATCTCGCCGGTGTTCATGTCAAAATATCGGGCGGTTTTGGCTTTCTTGAGGGCGATGTCGATGGAGCCGAGCCACGCGCCGTCCATGCGGAGGAAGGCCTTGAGATTGCCGCCGGCATCGACGACGGCGATGTCCATCGCCAGGTTCATCTGCCCGGCCTTGACGACGGCGGCGGCGAGCACGGCGTGCGCTGATCGGCGGAGATGTCATATGATGAGACGGAATTCGACGATCCATTGGAAACGGGCGGGCATGGGATGCTCCTGAAAAAGGTTGAGGTGCAGGCAGCGTAGCGGTGGGGCGAACGGCGGTAAAGCAAAACCCCCCCGGCCCCCCGGCGCATGGCCGGGGGATCGGGGGTTGTGTTGACGGGGCGGGATGGGGCGGATTACTCGGCGGCGGGAGCGGCCTGTTCTTCGGTCTTGGCCGCTTCGGCGGGTTCGGCGCCGAGTTCCTCGGCGGGCTTGTCGCTGACGACCCACACCTTGATTTCGGTGCGGAGATCGGCGGCGAGCTGCACGGGGATCATGTAGCTGTCGAGATGTTTGAGCGGTTCGCCGATGCGGATTTCGCGTTCGGTGATGTTGAAGCCGTCGGCTTTGAGGGCTTCGGCGATGTCATGCTGCGTGACGGAGCCGAACAACATGCCTTGTTCGTTGGCCGAGCGTTGGAGCGTGACTTCGTGGCCGGTCAGTTGTTCGAGCAGCTTTTCCAGTTGGGCGCGTTTTTCGCGCAACTGGCGTTCGACTTCGGCGCGGCGTTCGGCGACCTTCGCCTTGGCGGTGTCGGTCGGAATGGTCGCCAGTTTGAGGGGGACCAGGTAGTTGCGGGCGTAGCCGGCCCGGACTTTCACGACATCGCCGACGATGCCGAGATTGTCCACGTTTTCGATCAGCAGCAATTCAATGTGACTCTTCGTGCTCATGTTGTCCTCGCGGGTAAGGGGTTGGAGCCGCCCTGTCCTCAGGGCGGGTGGGAGTTAGATGCCGCGCTTGCACGTTCGCCGCGACACCAGCATGCGGATGATTTTCGATTGCCGATTTCCCATTTTCGATTTGGGAAGAGGTTGTTCCGCATATCAAATCGAAAATCGGCGATCGACAATTTCTAAAACGGAATATCCTCGACTTCATCGCCGCCCATGACGGGGGGCGGGTTGTTGGACGGAGCGGGCCGACTTGCGCCCCCGGAAGTGGAAGCCCCGGAAGTGTAACCCCCGGAAGTGTAACCCCCGGAAGCGGATACTCCGGGAGTGGACGCCGGTGGGCGTGGGGCGCTGCTGCGCGGCGGGCCTCCGCCGTAACCGCCTTCGGATGCGCCGGCATCGTCCGCATAGGCCCCGGCCCCGCCGCCTCCCGATCCGCCGCGCCCGCCGATGAATTCAAAGTTCTCGATCATCACGACCATCTTGGAGCGGTTGCCGCCGTCTTTGTCCTGCCAGCGGTCCAGGTGCAGGCGACCTTCGACCATCAACGGATCGCCTTTCTTGCAATACTGATTGAGGACTTCCGCCCGCCTGCCGAAGATACGCAGGTCCACGAAAGTGACTTCCTCGCCCTGTTCGCCGTCCTGTTTCTTGAATCGGCGATTGACCGCCATGCCCAATTCAACCACCGGCGTCTGGTTCGGCAGATAGGACAACTGCGGATCGCGCGTCAGGTTGCCGATCAGGATTACTTTATTGAAGTTCGCCATCGGGGCCTCCTTCAGTTCGTGAGGGTGCGGAAGGGTCCGGTACGTCGCTTACGCATTTTCATCGGCGTCATCGACGACATCGACATCGGCATCGGCGGGCACGGTTTCGACGGCCTGGGCCTTGGCCGGGGCGGTGCCGGCGGGCGCGCCGCCCAGCGCCACAGTATCCCGCGTCTTGGCGGCTTCGGCCAGCACGTGTTGCAGTTCGATCTCGCCGATGTGATCCGCCCGCAGCAGCAGCCCGCGAATCAGCAGTTCGCTCAGGTTGATGTCGCGTTCGATGTTGGCCAGTTGCGTGCCGCGCACCTTGAAGTGCGCCAGCAGATACAGTCCGCGCTTCTGCCCGGCGATTTCGTAGGCCAGTTTACGCTCGTCCCATTTGCTGATGGCGACGATTTCGGCATTGGCGCGGTTGAGGATTTCCGTCACATGTTCGATCGCGGCGGTCAGACTGCCGTTGATCGCCTGAATGTTGAACAGGAACAGACCTTCGTAAAGATTCGCGTTTGATTCGACCATTGCGATGACTCCTGCGTTCGGTGTTGTGGGAATCCCGCGACATTTGCGGGACTCCGAACGATTCATGGTTATTTCGGTTCGGCGTTACTTCCGGGGGTTCGTGGGTTAAAGGCATTCATCGCGGCGTCCAGACCGCGGGCGATCCAGCATTCCAGCGCATCACAGGCGCGGGTGATCGCTGGTTGGAGCAACATTCGCTGTTCATCGGTGAACGGCGAGAGGACGTAATCGCTGAGTACGATCTTGCGACCGTTGACCAGCGGCGCGTCGATGCCGACACGCAGCCGGGGGTAGGCGGCGACGCCGAGGGCGCGTTCGACATCGGCCAGTCCGTTGTGTCCGCCGGCCCCGCCGGAGGATTTGATGCGGATCGCGCCGGTGGGCAGCGCGGTGTCGTCCACGACGACCATGATGTCCGCCGGGTCGAGTCGATGGAAGCGCACGGCTTCCCCGACGGCCAGGCCGCTGCGGTTCATCAGGGTGGTGGGCAACATCAGCATGACTTTTTCCGATCCGATCATTCCTTCGACGACGCTGGCGTGAAAGCGCCCCTTGGCGGATGTCAGCCCGTGGCGTTCGGCGAGTTTTTGCACGACCATGAAGCCCGCGTTGTGCCGGGTCTCGGCATATGGCGTTCCGACATTGCCCAGGCCGACGATCAGTTTCATGGTTCTATTACCGCGGAAAGGAAGAATTCACCCCAGAGGCACAGAGGGGGAAAAACAAAACATTGGGGCAACAGAAAAGCAGAACATATTGTCGGGGGTAACCGATGTTCTGTTGTTTTGTTTTTCTGCTGTTCTGTTTTCATTCTCTGGGCCTCTGTGGTTGATTTCTTTCTTATGAGTCCGCGGGGGGCCGAAATTATTTCTTCTCGCCGCCCTTGGCCGCATCGGCGGCCGGTTCTTCCTTCTTGGCGGTGATGACTTCCGGTTCGGCGCTGCCGGCGGCCGGGGCCTCGGCGAGCTTCTCGATTTCTTCTTCGGTCACCTGCGTCAGCATGGCGATGATGGTGCCCGCGTCGGTGTCGGCCCGCACGCCTTCGGGCAGCTTCAGGTCGGCGACGGTGATCGGCGTCTCCAGCGTCAGACCGGCGATATCGACTTCGATCTCGTCGGGAATCGAATCGGCGCGGCAGATGACTTCCAGATCGCTCAGCGGATGCTGGAGCAGGGTGCCGGACGCCGCGAGCGCCGCGCATTGATCCCGGCCGATGAACGACAGCGGGACGGAGACGGTGACCTCTTCGCTCAGATCGATGCGCGCCAGATCGACGTGAATGACGTCATCGCCGAGGTAGTTGAACTGAATGTCCTTGATGAGGCAGGTTTCGTTTTTGCCGGCGACGTCGATGTCGAGCAGGTGGGCGCCGCCGTGGAGGGCGTCGTTGATCTGGTCGGCGTCCACGATGACGTGGGCCGGCGCGATGCCGTGGCCGTAGATCACCGCCGGCAGCTTGCCGGTGCGACGGACGCGGCGCGAGTATTTGGTGCCGAGTTTTTGCCGGGGTTCCGCCAAGAGTTTGGGACGTTCATGTGCCATGAGATACTCCTTATTTTCGATTTTCGATTTGTGATGTTATTGCGTTTCGCTGTCTTCTTCGTTGCGGCGACGATCGCCACCAATTCGTTGGCTTCGGTGAGCAGGGGTTCAATGCGGCGTTCGGTCATCAGGCCGCCGTCCCCAATCAGTTCCAACCAGAAGGCGGTTTCATCGGCCTCTTCCTCGACCACACCGAGTTTGGCGATGAACTCCCGCCGTGATCTGGCGCGGCAAGACGAGCAATAATTGGCACCGACCGAGGTACCTGCCCGCAGCCATTGCCGACCGATGATGCGCCCTTCCTCTGACGTTTTGATCGCGATGAACAACTTGAGCACCCGAAGTGCGAAGGTTTTGGTTCGGGTTTTCATCTGTTCACGCGTCATGGACTTTTTCCAAATCGAAAATCGAAAATCGAAAATCGAAAATCACCTCTTCCCGCTTCCTTTGGATTTGTTGAACAACGCGCTGACCGATTCGTTGTGATGGATGCGGTGGATCGCTTCGCCCAGCAGGTTGGCCACCGACAGCTCGACGAGTTTCGATTGGATCGGCTTGCATCGCTCGCCGCAGGGAATCGTGTCGGTCACGATGATTTTGCTGATCGGCGACGCCGCCAATCGTTCCATCGCCAGTCCCACCAGCACCGGGTGCGTACACGCGGCGATCACATCCTTCGCCCCGTTCCGCATCACCAGTTCCGCCGCGCTGCACATCGTGCCCGCGGTTGAAATCATGTCATCGACCATCAGCACGGTTCGGCCCTTCACATCGCCGATCAGGTTGGCCGAGACCACTTCGCTGCCGCTCTTGCGGCGTTTGTCGATGATCGCCAGTTCCCCGCCCAGCAGACCCGCGAAGAAGTTGGCCGTTTTCACGTTGCCGATGTCCGGCGACACCAGCACCAGGTCGCCCAGTTCGGCGCGGATGGATTCGATGTATTCGACGATCACCGGAGCGGCCAGCATATGATCGACCGGAATGTCGAAAAAGCCCTGAATCTGCGCCGCGTGCAGATCGAGCGCCACGACGCGCGTCACGCCCGCGGTCTGCATCAGGTTCGCCACGAGTTTCGCGGTGATCGGCGTGCGGCCCTCGTCCTTGCGGTCCTGACGGGCGTAACCGAAGTACGGTATCACCGCCGTGATGCTCTTGGCCGACGCACGCTTGAGGCAGTCGGCGAAAATCAGCAACTCCATCAGGTGCGCGTTGACCGGATGATACGTCGATTGCACGACGAAACAGTCGCGCCCTCGCACATCCTCATCGACTTTCACGATGATCTCGCCGTCGGGGAACATGTCCGTGTGCCCCTGACCGACCGAGATTTCCAGATATTTGCAGATACGCTCCGCCAGATCGCGGCTGGCGCGCCCTGAAAATATCCGTAGCGAATTTTCATCCGATCGGCTCATCGTCTGGTCCCTGCATCCAGAGTGTGTGAGGTCGATTTCGCCGCCGCCGGGCTTGCCTCCAGGCGACTACGCATGATCGCATCCACCTCCGCCAACTGTTCCGGCGTGTTGATGCTCAGCACATCCTCCGCCGGCACCGCGTCCACCACTTCGATCTTCCCGCCGCGACCGGCCAGCAGCGGCAGCACGTCCGTCAGGTAATACTCGCCCTTGGCGTTGGCCTTACCCACCGCCGGAAGCGCGTCGAACAACGCGCCCGACTTGAAGCAGTAGTAGCTCGGATTCACTTCACGAATGCGACGTTGCTCGTCGTCGGCGTCTTTCTGTTCGACGATCGCCTTGAATCGCCCGGCGGGATCACGCACGATGCGACCGTAACCCGTCGGGTCATCCAGCATCGCCGTGGCGAGCGTCGCGGCGGCGGCGCGGGTCCGGTGTACCTTCAGCAATTGATTGAGCGTTTGTTGGCGGATCAGCGGGCCGTCGCCGCAGAGTACGAACACATCGTTGTCGCGGCGGTCGGCGAAAACACCGGCGGCCTGCAACACCGCGTGACCCGTGCCGAGTTGTTGAGTTTGTTCGACGAAAACCAGGCCGTCCGTTTCCGGGGATTGTTCCGGGGATTGTTCCGGGGGTTGTCCGGCGAGTGTTTGTCGGACCAGTTCGGCGCGATGGCCGATGATGACGGCGATCTTGCGGGCGCCGACCCGCCGGCACGCATCAATCACCCATTGCACCATCGGCCGATCCGCCACGGGATGCAGCACCTTCGGCAGGTCGCTGTTCATCCGCGTGCCCTTGCCGGCGGCGAGAATGATGGCGTCAAGTTGGGGGAGAGTCGTCGTCATGCGTACCGCATCCGAAACCAGCGTCGTGGGCATTTATGATTTTCGATTTGGGGATATTGGGCGGCGGTGGGACGCTCCAAATCGAAAATCGAAAATCACAAATCGAAAATCCGCAAAGCAGGCCCGTCAGGACTCGAACCTGAAAAACCAGTACCAAAAACTGGTGTGTTGCCAATTACACCACGGGCCTGTGTGGCTGCATCCAAATTTTCGCGGGTTCCGGGAGAGGCGAATCGCCCCATCGAGAGGAAGCCGCGGCTGACTTTCGCCAAGCGGGACAGGTCGCTTCTACAAGCCGCGTTGACCTGCCCATGCCCGTGCCGTCCCCAATGGGGTTGTCACGGGCGGCCCTTGTCCGCGAAAGCCCCGTCAGTGTACCTTTGCCGTTCCGCCTGTCAAGCCGTTCAACATCGGTGTCGCAACTCAAGTAGAAATGTCCCCTGTTTGGACTCAGTAGAAGTGTCCCGTGTTGTGGTTCGCCGGGACCGGCGCAGCGGAGGCAAGGGCGCAGCCCGCAGCCGTAGCGGAGCCGGTC
>JBAYVY010000076.1:0-11673 GCA_041674345.1 Phycisphaeraceae bacterium
ATCAACAGGCCGATCAACTCTGGCAGTTGATCTGCGAACAGGGCCGGCTCACGCGGGAAGAACTCGACAAACGCAAAGCCGCGGTGATCGAACGTGTGCAGATGATCCGCGCCGATGTCTGGCAGCGGCTGGGCGAGCGCCGCGCCGCGGAGATGGATCGTCCCGTCGAATTGAGCGACATCGCCGTGAAAATTCGTGAGCAGTCCCAGCCGCATGTTTTACTTCCGGGGGTGGACCCTGGCGTCGGCCTGTTCTTCCGCAAGCGAGAAGACCAGCTTCCGGGGGTGCATGTCATCCCCGGCAAACGCCGCGATTACCCGCTCGAAAAGTTCGTCGTCAATGTCGATCTGTCCCATCTGCCCGGCCCGATGAAAAAAGATGCGACCCTGCCCATCGAAGTCGATGCGTTGGGCGGGCATCTGCTGGGTACGATGCGCGATGTCTGGGCGCGGGATGTCGCTCCCGCCGAGGGCCGGCCCTTTCGCAAGTCCGACGGCACCATTGATCTTGGCGGATACCTGCCCGGCGACAGCGTGGGGGCCGGCGGCGTTGAACAGGCCGAGGAATCCGTCCTCCGCGGCACGCGCGGCCGCGTCGAAATCGACCGCATCACCGGCAGGGAAATCGTCGATCCCGCGCAACCCGGCCGCGATGTTCGTATCAGCATCGACACTCATCTCCAGGCACGCATCCAGGCCGCGATGGACCCGCGCGTCGGACTCATGGCCGTGCAGGACTGGCACAACAACAAGGAACTCCCCGTCGGCACGCCGCTCAACGGCGCGGTCGTCGTGCTCGAAGTCGATACCGGCCGCATCCTCGCCATGGTCTCCAGCCCCGCCGATGAAACGCCCGTCGAAGGACTCGGCTGGCCCACCGAGTTCGACTTTCCGCAAATGAATCGTCCGATCGCGGCGATCTATCCGCCGGGTTCCACGCTCAAGCCCATCGTCTATGCCATCGCATCGCGTGACGGCGCGATCGCGCCGGACCAGCGGTTCGATTGCGAAGGACATTTCTATCCCGGCAAACCCAACATTTTCCGCTGCTGGGGGTGGAGGCCGGCCGAAGGCAAGTATCTGCGGCATGGCCCGCTTGATCCGGTCGCCGCCATCGCGCAATCCTGCGACATCTACTTCTACAACTGCGGCCACGCGCTCGGCCCCCGCAAAATCATCGAAGGCCTCCATGACTTCGGCTTCGCCCGCAAGTGTGACCTCGGCCTGCCCGAAGAAGTGTCCGGCATTCTTCCCTCGCTCGACAAGCCCAACCCCAAAGGCCGCGAACTGTCCGACCAAAACGCCATGCTGCTCGGCATCGGTCAAGGCCCCATCGCCGTTCCGCCCATGCAGGTCGCCGCCGCGCACGCCGCCCTGGCGCGCGGCGGTTATTACCTCGCCCCCATCCTCTTCACCGATCACCAGGAACAGCAACAAGCCCGCGACCTGCACATCACCCCGCACGAAATGAACAACATCCTTCAGGGCATGTACGAGTCGGCCAACACCGCCGCCGGTTCCGGCAACCACATCAACTTCGGCAACGGCATCAGCGAAAAAACCCTCGACCTGCCTGATATCACCGTGCGATCCAAAACCGGAACCGCCGAGGCGCCCAAACTTTTCATCGACGCCGACAAGAACGGCAAGTTCAACGAAGGCGACACCCTCGTCCGCTCCGGCGATCACTCCTGGTACGTCTGCCACGTTCAAAGGCCCGGCGAAGAACGGGCCGCGTTCGTCATCGTCGCCCTCGTCGAATACGGCGGCAGCGGCGGCAGATGCTCCGGCCCCCTGGTCAACCAAGTCCTGTGGGCCATGAGGGCGGAAGGGTATTTTTGATTTCGGATTTCGGATTTGAGGAAGGGCGGTCTGATCCGCGGATATCAGGTGCATGATGACGAGAACGCTTTTGATTCTTGGACCGGTTGTACTCACCATTCCGGTTTGGATTTGTGTTCATCTTGCATTGGACCACGTTTGTGTGAGACACGCCCGGCGATTTTGCCGGCGATGTGGTTTGGAAATACGCAGAGTCAGGTGCCAACCGGCATTCGATCAGTCAGGCACCAAAACAGAGTTCTCTTTGGTCCAGTTGGATTGCTTGGATGCTCAGAAGCAACGCCGATTGGTTCTGTTATTGGTTTGGCCGTTTGGAATTCGCAAGCTGCTCAGCAATGAAAAGTACCCGGAGTCTTATGACGCGCAGTGGCCTCAAGGATGAGGCAAGGGACAAATACAGCGGCGGCGTTGGCCGAGTTGCCGATCCCCTCATCAACCCAGTATTGTGGATCATGCGCGGCGACGGTTGTTTTACGGATCGGAATAAAATATGACAATTCCACAATCGCTCATCACTCCCACCCCCGCGCATCTGGCGTGGGCGGATTGCGAGATCGGCGTCATCATTCATCACGACGTGCAGGTGTACGAGCCGACCTATCACTTTCGCAAGCAGTGGGGCTATTCGCCTTCGCCGGCGGTGTTCAACCCCGCATCGCTGGATACCGATCAATGGCTGGCGACCGCGGCGAGCGCCGGGGCGAAATATGCCGTGCTGGTCGCCAAGCATTGTTCGGGCTTTTCGCTCTGGCCCACCAAGGCGCACGAATACAGCGTGGCCGCCAGTCCGTGGCGCGGCGGCAAGGGCGATGTCGTGAAAGACTTTTTCACATCGTGCGAACGCTTCGGCATCCAGCCCGGCTTGTATGCCAGCGCATCGTGCAACGGCTACCTCGGCGTCGATAACCCCGGTCGCCCGCGCACCGGCAAGCCCGAAGATCAACTGAATTACAACGACATCGTGATGCGGCAACTCACCGAACTGTGGACGAACTACGGCAAAGTTTTCGAGATATGGTTCGACGGCGGCGTGCTGCCCGTCGAACAGGGCGGCCCCGACATCGCATCCCTGCTCCGCAAACTCCAACCCGACTCGGTCGTCTTCCAAGGCCCGCCCGGGTGCAATCTCCTTCGCTGGGTCGGCAACGAACGCGGCGAAGCGCCCGACCCCTGTTGGGCGACGACGAAAGTTTTGACCGGCGACGACGGCACCAAGGAACGCATCGACACCGCGGGCGATCCCGACGGCCCGATCTGGGCGCCGGCGGAAAGCGACATGCCCAACCGCGACGCCCATCTCGCTTTTCAGGGCGGTTGGTTTTGGCGAAAGGATGATGAGCCGCACCTGCACAGCGTCGGGCATCTGTTGGAGTGCTATCACACTTCGGTGGGGCGCAACAGCAATTTGCTGCTGGGCATGGTGATCGACGACCGGGGCCTGGTGCCGGACGCGGATTGCGCGCAGTTCGCGGGACTCGGCAAAGCGGTGCGCGACAAATACGGTTCGCCGCTGGCGAGCGGATCGGGTACGGGCAAGGTGGTGGAAGTGAAACTGCCCGCTCCTGCGATGATCGACAGCGTTGCGATCATGGAGGACATCCGCACCGGCGAGCGCATTCGCGCCTACACCATCGAGGCGCAAACGCCCGGCGGCCGGCGACAAGTTGCGACGGGCACGGCGGTGGGTCACAAAAAGATCGACCGCTTCGCTCCGGTGGAGGCAAAAGCGGTGCGCGTGACGATCACCCGAAGCGTCGCCGCGCCCGCATGGCGAAGCGTGGAAGTGTTCGGCGAACGGCGATAAAAACAGCGAGGCGGCCCGATGTGCCGGAGAGGAATCGGACATTGTTGTGCTTGCATATATTGGGGCGAGTTCCTATAATTCCGCCGGTCATGCTGGCTTCCCCTTAAATGCACCATGCCCGTCATGGTCTGTTTAAGGCCGAATTCGCTGTAGGCGTTCACCATTGTTCCGAAAAGATTTTCGGCGATCAGGCACTGTCGGAGGAATGATCCGCGGTGCCCTCGGGCAGCAATGGTGAGCACGGCCGGGAAGCCAGCACCGTTCGCCCGAGGGCCTTGATATTACTGCCCCCCGTGAGCTGATTCGCCTCTTGCAGGAAATCGCCCGGAGCGGGTTACGCAATCGGAGTCGCGTCCGAGTTGTTCGTGACATGTCCCCCAAGGCGGCCATGCGAAAGCATGGCCGCCTTTTTTGGCCAACAGGCGGAAGCCAACAGGCACGAGCCAACAGCCAACAGAAGAGCGGACTTGTTTCGCCTGTTGGCTGTTGGCTTCTGGCTGTTGGCTTGTGCCTGTTGGCTTCTCTTTCTCACACCATCGCCACTTCGCCCTTGCCTTTGACGATTTGCCCCAGTCGGTAAACTTTTTCGCCGGCCTTTTCCAATTGCGCCGTCACCGAATCCGCGAAGTCCGGCTTCACCATCACGCAATATCCGATCCCCATGTTGAACACCCGATCCATCTCCGCATCCTTCACACGCCCGTGCTTCTGCAAAAACCGAAACACCGGCGGAATCTCCCACGAGCCGCGCATCACCTTCGCGTCCAGCTTTTCGCTCAGCGGTCGGCACAGGTTGCCCACGATTCCCCCGCCGGTGATGTGTGCCATTCCCGTCACGATGTGCTTGACCTTGTATTTCCCCAGCACCCCCAAAATGCTCTTGACGTAAATCCGCGTCGGCGTCAGCAACACCTCGCCCAGCGTCCGCTCCCCATCCAGTTCATCATAAAACTTCCGGGGGTCGAGTTGCGATTCCTTCACGATCGCACGCACCAGCGAATAACCGTTCGAGTGAATCCCGCTGGACGCAAGCCCCAGTATCACATCGCCGCGCTCGATCTTCGATCCGTCAATCATGCGGTTCAATTCACACACGCCCACCGCGAATCCCGCCAGGTCGTATTCGTCTTTCGCATACAGGTCCGGCATCTCCGCCGTCTCCCCGCCCAGCAACGCGCAACCCGACATCGCGCAGCCGTCCGCCACGCCCTTGACCAACTGCGTCATTTTCTCCGGCCCCAGCTTGTGCGTGCCGATGTAATCCAGAAAGAACAGCGGCTCGGCCCCCTGCACGATCATGTCATTCACGCTCATCGCCACCAGGTCGATGCCCACCGTGTCATGCACATCCATCTCGACGGCCAGTTTCACCTTGCTGCCCACGCCGTCCGTGCAAGCCACCAGCACCGGGTCGCGGTAATTCCGCTTGAACAGCTTTTCGTTGTAGTCCAGCCGAAAGCAACCGGCGAACCCGCCGTATTTGCCCAGCACCCGCGGCCCGTAAGTCCGCTGCAAATGATGCCGGATCATCTCCACCATATGATCCCCCGCGTCGATGTCCACGCCCGAACCCGCATATGTCATTGGTTTGTTCGCCATATGCACGACAGTTTACCGCAACCACGATTTCTTGTTTAGCGGCGGCCGTCAGGCCCCGCGTTTAGCGGGCGGCACGAAGTACCCCTCTTCTTTGCTCCAATGATCGCGCCGCGTTACGCTGCTCATCACCATGCCGGGCAACGTCAACCGCATCCATCTCGACTGGTCCCGCCCCGCGCTCGCCGCCGCCGCCGAGACGCTCGCCGACCGCTATGCGCAACCCGCGGATCGCTCGCTGGCCATGAATCACGCCCTCATCGCCTTGCCCGGCAACCGTGCGGGCCGGCGATTGCTCGAACTGCTCCTCGAACAGGCCGAGAGCCGCGACCTCCGCCTCATCCCGCCCCGCATCGTCACCGCCGGCACGTTGCTCGATCTGCTTCACACCCCGCCGCTGCCCGTCGCCGATCCCATCGCCCGCCGCCTGGCCTGGTCCTCCGCCCTTCAGCAACTCGACACCGATGCGCTGGCCACGCTCGTCCCCCAACGCCCCGCGGCCGATGATGCCGCTTCCGGGGCAGTTTCCGGGGCAGTTTCCGGGGGGCAGTGGGACGCGCTCGCCCAGCTCGTCGAAAAACTTCACGCCGATCTCGCCTCCGAACTGCTCACCTTCGCCGATGTGCCCGACAAAGCATTGCGAACGCTCCCGCATTTCGCCGATCACGCCCGCTGGCAGTCGCTGGCCGCCGCCCATCGCATTTACCAGCAACTGCTCCAACGCGCCGGACGAATCGACCCGCAGGACGCCCGCCTCGACGCCGTCGCCGAACATCGCTGCCGTTGCGATCACGACCTCCACCTCATCGCCCTGCCCGAAATGACCGGCCAGCTCCGCGCCATGCTCGCCCAACTCGATACGTCCATCACGGTTTTCATCCACGTCCCCACGCCAAGGCAGGGCGAGTCTTCTATTCCGGGGACGAGCGCCGCCTTGGGTTTTGAGGGTTTCGATGACTTCGGTTCCCTCCTCCCCGACTTCTGGCACACATTCCCCCTCCCCCTGCGCGACGATCAAATCCGCATCGTCGTTCGCCCCATCGACCAGGCCGCCGCCGCCCTCCAATCCCTCGCCGATCTGAACGCCCAATACTCCGCCGACCAAATCACCCTCGGCACGCCCGACCCCGATGTCATCCCTTATCTCCATCAACAACTCGCCGCCGCCGGCATTCCCGTCCGCGACGCGATCGGCTCGCCCCTGCCCCGCACCGCGCCCTGTCGCCTGCTTGCCGTTCTCGCCTCCTTCCTCAACGAACATCGCTACTCCCAATTCGCCGCCCTCCTCCGCCACCCCGACATCACCGATTACCTCGCATCATCATTTCCGAAGCCCCAGGATGCGGTGTCTTTTCCGGGGGCACCGCTTCATGGGGATCACCATGTCGAAACCTTCCACGCCATTGCCGACTGGTCCTCACTCCTCGACCGCTACTACAACGACCACCTCCAGTCCCGTCTCACCGGCGACTGGCTCGGCGGCGACGCCGCGCTCCGCGGCCGTCTCGCCTCCCTCTGGCATCACATCCACACCAACCTCTTACAACCCCTCGCCGGTTCCCGCCCGCTCTCCCAATGGGCACAACCCATTCTCGATATCCTCCTGCTCATCTTCGGTCGCCGCGAACTCGACCGTTCCCACCCCGCGGATCGCCTCATCCTCGAATCCTGTTCCATTATCACCGATCAACTCTCTCAACTGGCCGATCTGCCCGCTTCCCTCGACAAACCCGCCGACGCCGCCCGCGCCATCAACCTCATCCTCAGCGAACTGGCCGACAAAGCCGTCCCCCCAGAACCCCTCGACCCCGCCGTCGAAATGCTCGGCTCACTCGAACTCCACCTCGACGATGCCCCCGTTCTCATCATCACCGGCTTCAACGAAGGCCGCTTCCCACAATCCGTCAACGCCGACGCCTTCCTCCCCGACACCCTCCGTCACGCACTCGGCCTGATCGACAACGACCGCCGTCTTGCCCGTGATCTCTACCAACTCGCCGCCATCCTCCACTCCCGCCCGCACGTCCAAATCATCGCCGGACGACAATCCGCCGACGCCGACCCCCTCACCCCCTCCCGCTTACTCTTCACCACCCTCGGCCCGCCTGCTTCAGCAGGCGGGGAGTCTTCTATTCCGGGGGCGAGCGCCGCCTTGGGTTCTTCTTCTTCAACTTCCGGGGGCGATCTCATCGCCGCACGCATCCTCCGCTTCTACCACGACGATCCCTCCGCCTCCATCGCGCCGCCTTCCCTCCACCATCCCGCACCCCGATCCGCCTTCATCCTCCCGCCTCAACCCATCCTCCGTCGCACCCAGCCCTTCGACTATCTCCGCGTCACCGACTTCCGCGCCTATCTCGAAGACCCTTATCGCTTCGCACTGGCGCGCGATCTTCAACTGGCCGCCATCGACGATTCCGCCGCCGAGCTCGACCCCGGCTCATTCGGCTCCCTCGCCCATCGCGTCCTCGATCAGTTCGGCCAATCCGACATCGTTCACTCCACCGATATCCCAATCATCCAATCCTGGCTCACCGACGCGCTCCACGACCAGGTTCGCCGACACTTCGGCCACGCCCCCCAACCCGCCATCCGCATCCAGGCCGCCCAACTCCAACTCCGCCTCCTCCGCTTCGCCGAGTGGCACGCCCACTGGATCGCCGCCGGCTGGCGCGTCCGTCACGTCGAACTCGCCTTCAACGAACAGCGCCCCGCGCCACTCGTCGTCGATGACATCCCCATCGCCCTTCACGGTCGAATCGACCGCATCGATTTCCACCCCGACACCGGACGCTGGGCCATCCTCGATTACAAAACCTCCGACTCCGGCGACGATCCCGAAGCCGTCCACCGCACCCCCGCCAAAACCAACAAACAGTGGCTCGACCTCCAACTTCCCCTCTATCGCCACCTCTTCCGCACGCTCGTCCCCGACGCGCCCGTGGACGACACCACCCGCGTCATGCTCGGCTACATCCGCCTGCCCCGCGCGCCCGGCCTCACCGGAGCCGCCTTCGCCGACTGGTCCCCCGATGAACTCCGCGATGCCGATCTCGTCGCCCGTCGCATCGTCCGTGAAATCCGCGAAGGCCGCTTCACTTTCGATCCCCTCCGCAAACTCCGCCACCCCGACTTCGATCCCTTCGCCGACCTCTGCGGCTCCCACCAGTTCATCGACGATGAAGACACCCCCGGAAGTTCTGATTCCCCTTCCAAGCCAAGGCAGAGCGAGTCTTCGAGCGCCGCCTTGGGTTCCTCCGGGGTGACCAATGAATAAAACAACCACGCGATTCGATCGCCGCATGATTCTCGCCTCCGCCGGCTCCGGCAAAACCTTCGCCCTCTCCGGCGAATTGATCGGCCTGCTCGCCGCCGGTTGCCCCCCCCAACAAATCTTCGCCTCCACCTTCACCCGCAAAGCCGCCGGCGAAATCCTCAACCGCGTCCTCCTCCGCCTCGCCCACGCCGCGCTCTCCGACCCCGACGCCGCCGATCTCGCCCAACACACCCCCTACGCCAAACTCGACCGTGCCGGATACCGCGATCTCCTCGCCGATCTCACCCGACATCTCCACCACCTCAACATCTCCACGCTCGATTCCTTCTTCGTCCGCGCCGCCGGTTGCTTCGCCCTCGAACTCGGCTTGCCCCCCGGCTGGCGTATCATCGAAGACCTTGACGACCGTCTCATGCGCTCCGATGCCGTCAACGCCGTCCTCGAATCCGCCGATCCCCAAACCATCGTCGAACTGCTCCGTATGCTCAACCGCGGCGAATCCCGCCGCTCCGTCCACCAACGCCTCCTCGATATCGCCGATCAACTTCACAATCTCTACCGCCAATCTCTGCAATCCGACGCCGATCCCTGGAACTGCATCGACGAACCGCCGCCGCAATCCCAACTCGCCGATGACCAATTGTTCGCCATCGTCGAATCGCTCGGTCGCATCGACATCCCCCGCACCAAGACCGGCTCCCCCTTGAAACACTGGCTCAACGCCCTCCGCAACGCGCAAGCCGCCGCCATGGCGCGCGACTGGGCCGAACTGTTCGACATCTCCCTCGTGCAACGCATCGTCGAAGGGGCCGGGCAATTCGACAAACGCGACATCACCCCCGATGTCCGCGCCGTCTTCGACCCGCTGATTCAGCACGCCAAATACGAACTGCTCCGTGAACTGGTCCGGCAGGGCCGCGCCATCAAACGCCTGCTCGCCCTCTACGATCAGCAATTCACCGCCATGCAGCAACAGCGCCGCGGCTATCGTTTCGACCACATCACCGCCGCCCTGGCGCAAGCCGACCTGTCCGATCGCGCCGCCGACATCTATTTCCGCCTCGATGCGCAGGTCCGCCACATCCTGCTCGATGAGTTCCAGGACACCTCCGTCCCCCAATGGCTCGCCCTCAAACCCATCGCCGCCGAACCGCTCGGCGATGCGTCCGGCGATCGCGACGCCCTCCTCGTCGCCGACCCCAAGCAATCCATCTACGGCTGGCGCGGCGCCGACCCCACCCTCGTCCGCCGCATCGCCGAAAACCCCGCCTACGCCCTCCGCATCGACCGCCTCAGCAAATCATGGCGCAGTTCCCCCGTCATCCTCGATGCCGTCAACCGCGTGTTCACCACCATCGCGGAAAACAAAACACTCTCCGATTTCACCGATGCCGTTGCGCAATGGGCACACGATTTCGAGCCGCACGTCGCCGCCAAACCCGATCTGCCGGGCCACGTGAAACTCATCACCGCGCCCGGCGCAGCGCCGCTCCAAAAACAGAACCAGGCCACGCTCATCTACGCCGCCGGGTTCGTCCGCCATCTGCATCAATCCGCGCTGCGGAACTCCATCGCCGTGCTGGTCCGCCGCAACGCCGTCGTCGCACGTCTGATCTACGAACTTCGCCGCATGAACATCGACGCCAGCGAAGAAGGCGGCAACCCCCTGACCGATTCCCCCGCCGTCGTCAGCGTCATGGCGCTGCTCACACTGACCGACCACCCCGGCGATACCATCGCCCGCTACCACGTCGCCCGCACTCCCGTCGGCCCCGCCGTCGGCTTCACCGATCATGCCAACGATCGCGCCGCGCAAACGCTCGCCCTCTCCCTCCGCCGCCAACTGCTCATCAACGGATACGGGCAAACCATGCGATGGCTGGTCGATCGGCTGGCCGGGCATTGCGATCAGCGCGATCTGACCCGGCTGGAGCAGTTGATCGAACTGGGTTGCCGCTACGACGAGCGCGACGCCGGTTTGCGCCCCGCCGATTTCGTGGCGATGGTCCGCTCGCATCGCGTCGAATCGCCCTCCGCTTCGCTTGTCCGCGTGATGACCTATCACCAGGCCAAGGGGCTGGAGTTCGACGCGGTGGTGTTGCCGGAGCTGGACACGTCGATTCTCGCCGGCGTGGGCCGCGACACGCTGGTCATGCACCAGCGGGACGCCGACGGCAAAATCACCGCGATTTTTCCCTACCTCAACGAGCAGCTTCGCCGCCTGTTTCCCGCCACCCAACCGCTGTACGATCAGATGACCCGCGTCGTGGTGCGGGATGCGATGTCGCAACTGTACGTGGCGATGACCCGCGCGCGCAACGCCCTTTACATGATTGTTTCGCCCGGTTCGCAGCGCGGCAGCAGCGAGGCGGTGTCTATGAGCAACATCCTTCACGCCGCGCTGGGCGATGATTTTGAAATCGGCGACGCGAACTGGCATGGCTCAACCGCCGCCCCCGGAAGTGGAAGCGATGAGCGACCCCCGGAAGCGATAAGCGATGAGCAAGCCGCCGCGCCGCCCCGGACGCCGAAGTTGGCGAAAGCCGATCCGGCTCGCCGGCGGCTGCTGCCGCGCACCAGCCCGTCCAAACTGGAGGGCCGAAAGCGCGTGATGCTCGCCGACGAATTGCGACTGGAACACAGTGGAACGGAATACGGCTCCCGAATGCACGAACTGGCGCAAAAAATCGAATGGTCCGATCCCCCGGAAGTTTCGGACACGGATATCGAGGCGATGCGTGAAATCGTGAAAACGGACGCGATTCGTGAGGCGTTATCGAAAGCACGCTGGCAGGAACCCGCCGTGCGGGTGATGCGGGAAGAACCGTTCGTGGTGCGGGACGGCGGTGTCGTGCTGAACGGAATCTTTGATCGCGTCGTGGTGCTGCCCGGCCGGGTCGTGGTGCAGGATTATAAGACCGACGGCGATTTAATTGAACGCATCACCGAACGCTACCGTCCGCAGATGCAGGCCTATCGGCGGGCGGCGGGCCAACTGTTCGGCGTTGGCACGGATCGCGTGGACGTTGAATTGATTTTGCTGCATCATGGTGTGGTGGTGAACGTCTGATTGGAGTTGACATGAACCTCGGCTTTGAAACATTGCGGTGGGTGGGCGACGCGGCGGGCGGCCATCTGCGTTTGCTCGACCAGAC